>CAYJJR010000098.1:0-8252 GCA_964370565.1 uncultured Oscillospiraceae bacterium
TGTGCATTTTGACGAAACACAATTTTGCAATAGGGGTTTTTCGACAGTCTGAAATGGCGAGTATCGCCATTGCAAGCTTTTTGCAGTACACAATCTTTAATCCCTAACTTTTTTTAAAAAAATCCGTTTTATAAATAAGACAGTCATAACCACCCGTCCAACGGGTGGTTTGCGCTAAGGCTCTTTTCTAAGCTTTAAAAAAAACTCCTCAAGAGTTTGTTTGCATTGTTTTTCCAAAACGCCGCCTAACGTTTCTTTAATTGGACTAAACGACATCTCGTTAATCTCACAGACGCTTCCGGCGCAACCTGTAATTTTATCAAATGCACCAAACACCAAACGCTTAATTCGCGCCGCCGAAATCGCCCCCATACACATTGCACACGGCTCAAGCGTGACAAAAATCTCGCAGTCGTTAAGCCGAAAATCTTGAACATGTTTTGTCGCTTGTTCGATAGCGTTTATCTCGGCGTGTCCCAAAACGCTTTTTTTTTGCTCCCTAGTATTATACCCTTTTCCAACGACGTTGTCGCCTAAAACCACAACCGCCCCAACCGGAACTTCGCCTTGTTCTCCGGCTTTTTTTGCAAGTTCCAACGCTTGCTTAATATATCTTTCGTCCCGAGTCATTGGGCACCTCGCAAAAGTTTCGTTTGTTCCTTTGACGCAAACAACGAAAAAAGATATCTCGTTATCGGGATTGTTACAAAAAACGTTAATATCTGCGAAGCCGGCATCGCAAGTTGGCAACCGGCAACCCCGATTAGTCCCGGAAGAATTAATATAAACGATATCAAGAAAACGCCGTTTTGAAGTATTGCGATTACAGAAGAAAACAAGCTTTTTCCGATTGATTGACAACACATGTTACATATGACTATCGACGGCAACAACGGCATTGCAAAACTAAAGTATCGTAACGTTTCGGTTCCCATAGCTATAAGCTCGGCGTCGTTGCTGTAGAACGCTCTTATTATTGTTGGGGCAAAAAGGAATATCACACAAGCCACACAAAACAACAAAGCCGAAAGAATTTTTAACGAAAAGGTATATGCTTCTTTTACACGTAGGTAACATTTTGCGCCATAGTTGAAACCGCAAACCGTTTGAAAGCCTTGGCCAAATCCTATGACAAAGAAAAAAACAAACTGGAATATTCTTGATGTTATCGTTATCGACGCAATTGCGGCGTCGCCAAACTGACGCGTTGCAAGGTTTAAAAGGATTATTCCAATCGCGGTAAGTCCCTGTCGATAGAACGAGGGAACGCCGATTTTTATGATGTTGAAAAGATATTGCGGCGTGAATTTTTTAACGTCAAACTTTGCAAGGTTTGAATTGCTAAAGGAAAAATACACAAGTACAACAAAACTTATTAATTGGCTTATAGCGGTTGCTATCGCGGCGCCCGATATTCCAAGGTTTAAAACAAATATAAAGATAGGGTCAAGGACAACATTTATAACCGCGCCTATGCTTATACCTATCATAGATTTAACGGCGTTTCCGCTCGCCCTTAACGTTGTGTTTAAAACGAACGTTGCGGTTGTTATCGGAACAGCGATTAAGATATACTTTGCGTAATCGGTTGCAAACGGCGCTATCGTGTCGGTTGCTCCGAGCGTTTCAACCAAAAGGTCGAGGTTTAAAAGGCCGAGAACCGAAAGCACAACCCCGACAAACAGCGAATAAAAAAAACTTGACGAGCCATATCGAACAGCGCCGTCTTTGTCCTTTTTCCCCAAAAGGCGCGAAACATAGCTTGCGGCACCGTGGCCGAACATAAGCCCAAAAGCTTGGACAACCGTCATTAGTGGGAACACAACCCCAACCGCGGCAGAAGCCGACGTTCCTATCCTGCTTACAAAAAACGTATCGACAAGATTGTATGCCGCCGTTATCATCGTCGCAACGATGGTGGGAGCGGCAAAAGACAACACAAGTTTTGGAATTGCGGTCGTTGTCATCTTTATATGATTTTTTTCTCTTTTTTCTGTTTCGGTCATATTTTTTGTCCACAAACGTCTTATTTTTATGTTTTTTTATACAATTTAATTCTACACCCGTCCAAAACATTATACAAGTTATTTTGCAACTTTTATCGAAATATATTATAATACAAAATATATTGAAATTTATTGTCCGAATTTTTATTAAAATGTTTGCTTTTTTCTGAAAAAGATATATAATATAAGGTAATAATGTCTAAAGAACAAAAAGCAGTCAACGTTAATTATAAATTTTCTATCGCAAAGGAGATTTGAAATTTGAAAAAACTAACATTAAAAACAGTTGCGGTGTCTTTGGTATTGGCGGTATTTTTATCGTTTGCGAGTGGGGTCATGCTTATACCCGAGGTATATGCTTCCGGCTCGTTCTCCCCGACGATTACAACGCCGGACGGTTCCGCGGTTGAAAACTTCGGTTCGGTTACCTTAAGCGGTAACATAATAACGATAACCGGAAAGGCCGGGGTTAGCTTTAACTATACCATAACGGCGGACGGTTTTGGAACAAAAACAGAGACGGTTCCATCAGACCCGAGTTATCCCCAAACAATTACATACACCATTCCGGACGGGGTTAACCCCGCCTCGGTTTCGGTAACCGTTAACTTTAACAGTGCTGCGGCCAACACATACACGGTTACTACGGTTGCGCCGGCTACCGGTTCGGGAAATTTTCCTGCCGGAGCTTCGGTTACGGTTCAAACCCCCACAACACATCCGACAAACGGCGCGCCGTTCACTGGGTGGGACGTGTCGGGAACGGCTGCTACGGTTCCGAACTCTGCTACGGCGTCGTTTACAATGCCTGCCGGCAACGTAACGTTAACGCCAAAATACGGTTCGGCAACGATAGCGAACATCTCGGTTGGGGTTAGCCCGTCGGGAGCTGCCAACGTTTCAACCTCTGCTTCGACTTATAACATCGGAACGGGGCAAACCGCAACGTTCACGGCAACCGCAGTCGACGCAAATAACTCGTTCAGCCATTGGCAGATAGGAAGTCAAACGTTCACACAAAACCCGTTGACGATTAACTGTGACGATTATAGGGGAAATCCCGATATACACGCGATTGCATATTACACAGACGACAGACATAAAATCACCATTCAAGATTCAACAGGCGGCGAAGCAACCGCAAGCGCAGCAAGCGCGGCGGGTGGCGACTCGGTTAAGTTTACAGCGGACGCCGACTCGGGATATTATTTTGAACGTTGGTATATCTCTCCTTCAAACTTCCCGTATGCCGACACGGTAGACCTTACAAGTTCAACCGTTATCATAACGATGCCGGACGGTCCGGTGGGCGTGCAAGCTATCTTTGAAAGCTCTGCTCCCCAAACGGTTACGACATACGACCTCATCTTAAACTCAGATCCCGGTGGTTCAATAACCCAAGGAATTGGCGGAAAATATGCTTCGGGTCGCGAAATCTCGATAGCGGCTGTGGCTAGCGAAGGCTTTGTGTTTGACGGTTGGGAGATAAGCGGCGGAACAATCGAAGACGAAACCGCGCTTGAAACAACGTTTACAATGCCGGCGAAAGATTCTTCAATCGTTGCAAAGTTCATCTCGGACGGAACAGTTCCTGAAGAGGGAGAACAGTTCCCGATAACCCCGGGAACAGTTACGGGCGGCCAGATAACTATTAATCCGTTAAACGCGTCGGAGGGCACCCCGGTCACCGTTCAAGCGATACCGGACGAGGGCTATGTCTTCGTGAATTGGAACAGCGTGGAAGGTGTTACGTTTGCAAACCCCGGCGAAGCTTCAACAACGTTCACGATGCCTGCAAGCGGGGCAACGATAACCGCTTTGTTTGAACTTGCGGAAGAAGAATCTTCCGGATTAGGTTGGCTTTGGATACTCCTTGCGATACTCGGTATTCTAGGCGTTGCCGGCGGTATAATTGCGTTTGTGCTTGGCAAAAAGAAATCTAAAAATGACGATGATCAATATGGCGGTTACGGCGGATACGATAACGGATATGGCGGAAACCAACAACAAGGTTACGGAAGCTATGGTTCCAACACAGGACAGGTAGGATATGGCACAGGATATGTTGGCGGCCAAGGCGCAAGGGCGCGAAATAAAGGAAACACCCAAACGCTTGAAGATCCGTACGGATACAATAGCGGACAACAACTCGACCAATATGGCGCAGATCCTTACGTAGACCCGTATGCTGGGGATGGGCAATACCAAGACCCATACGCGGCGGCCGGACAATACGACGAAAACGAGCAGTATGACCAACAGCAGTATTCGGAAGGATACGACGACGGTCAAGGCTATTCGGAAGACGGCGCATATGGCGAAGGATACGAAGGCGGATATGTTGCCGGCGAACAAGAGTATGCCGAAGAGGGTTCCGATTATTCGGACGGCGGCTTTAGCGGCTACGACGGATATGACGACGAAGAATAAAAACTAACGCAAAGCATAGCAAAGCATAGCAAAGCATAGCATAGCATAACTCTAGCGGAATATAGATAAAGTTAAAGCGTATAACAACGTGGGAAACCCATATTGTTATACGCTTTTTTGTATTGCTTTTTTATATGCGGTATATTTTCAAAATTTTTTGCTAGATGTTTTTAACGACTGCTTTTTTGACACAATAAACCCCCCGGTTAAACCGAGGGGCTCGCTGTAAAATTTATAGATTTAGTTAGTTCTATACGAACTTTAGTTCTATACAAAATTTATTTTGTTACGAAGTTTACTTCTATACGAACTTTACTTCTATACGAAGTTTACTTCGTTACATAAGGAAGATGCGTCGGTAAGCCGCTGTCGTAGATCATCGACATTTCGCCCATGATAAGCGGTCTTACATAGTTAATAAATTCGTCGGTAACGTTGTTGCCTTCTGCGTTAATCCAGTTTCTTGGAACGTCTTTTTTGAGGTTAGCAACCCTTGCAACGTCAACGATATCGTAATCGATGTCGTACGGAGAGTTGTTTTTTCTAACCATGATAGCAACTTTGCCGGTTTCGCCTTTGAACGCCGCCGAAACAGCTTCCGCGCCACAGTTGAAAGCTTCGTTGTTGTCCGTTTCGGACGAAAGGTGAGCCGCGCAACGTTGGAGCGACGAGAATTCAATAGCCCTTACTTTACAACCGATTTTTTCGCCGATAAGGTCGGCAAGTGCCCTTGCGGTTCCTGTTAGTTGTTTATGTCCGAAAGCGTCGACCGAACGGTTGACCGCCGCGGCTTCGCAAACGTAGGTTCCGTTTTTCGTTCTTATACCTTCCGAAACACACACAACGACCGAACGATGGTCGGCTTGGGCTTTTCTTATGTCTTGAAGGAAGTTGTCGATATCAAAATCAATCTCGGGGAGATAGATATAGTCGGGTCCCGGGCAATCTGCGCCTTTTGAAAGAGCGGCAGCGCCGGTAAGCCAACCTGCGTCACGTCCCATTATCTCGACAACCGAAACGATATCCATGTCGTTAACCTTGTTGTCGCGAATGAGTTCTTTAACCGAAGTTGCGATATATTTTGCGGCAGAGCCGAAACCGGGGGTATGGTCGGTCACTTCGAGGTCGTTGTCGATTGTTTTGGGAACACCCATAAATTTAATGTCGCTGCCGATTTTTTTGGCATATTGCGAAAGCATATAGGTTGTGTCCATCGAATCGTTTCCGCCGATGTAGAAGAAATATTCTATCTCAAGTTTTTTCAAGATTGCGAAAAGTTTTTCGTATGTTTCTCTTGAATCTTCAACTTTCGGAAGTTTATAACGGCAAGAGCCGAGATATGCCGAAGGGGTTCTTCTTAGAATTTCAATTTCTATAGGTGTTTTGATGTGTTCGCTGATGTCGATGTATCTTTCTTCAAGAAGTCCTTGAATTCCGTTTAACATTCCGTAAACCTTTGCGCCGCCGTCTTTAGCGGTTTTAAATACCCCAGCAAGGCTTGAGTTGATAACGGAAGTAGGTCCTCCTGATTGTCCGACGATTACATTTCCTTTCATGTGTCCTCCAAAAAAAATAAAATAAATATATATAAATAATCTAATAAATTTAAGATTATCTATTGATAAGGTTGGTTTAATTTGTGATTCGTGATTTTGGTGCGCCTTAGTTTTAGTTAATAGTTAATAGTGTATAGTTAATAGTGATTGAGCGCCTTACGGCGAATTTTAAATGACAAAATTTTATAGAAATTTCGTTTGTTTACGATTGGTATGTAGGGCAAGGGCTCTGCTCTTGCTCTGCGGTTCTTGTTTTATAACCGGTTTGTGTAAGACGACAGGCGGATAATCCGCCCCTACGTTCCATCGTTTGTGACGTGGTTTGGGCGACAGATGCGGACGACCACAGGTCGCCCCTACGAGCACACATTTAAAACTATCGGTAAAATCTACAATCCCTTGTCATTTAAATCGCGGCGTAAGCCGCACCAACACTCCTAACTCCTAACTCCTAACTCCTAACTCCTAATTCCTAATTCCTAACTAACTAACTGTCAATTCATACGCAATGAAACAGCGCCCTTTTTCGTTTGCTTTAACAACGTTTTGGGGAAATCCCGGTTCGTTGATTGCGTTGGGGAACTGTTGAGCCTCGAGACAAAAACCGCCATGTTTTTGATAGGCTGCGCCGTCTTTGCCCGCAACGTCTCCGTTTGCTCCGAGGAAATTCCCGGTGTAAAACTGCATACCGGGAAGATCGGAATAAACTTTAAGTTCAATTCCCGTAACGTCTCCAACCGAAATGGCTTTAGGGGCTTGGTTGTTTTCGTTGTTCATGACAAAGTTATGGTCGATTCCTCCGGCTAGTTCAAGTTGGACGTTGCCCTTTTCCGACAACCCTTCGTCGATAGTCTTTCCTGCCCTAAAATCGAACGGCGTGTTTGTAACATCTGCCGCCGGGCATTGGGACAAAAGGCCGTCGTTACATTCGCAATATTCGTCCGCATCAAGCGTCACGGTGTGGTTTAAAACATCGTTGCTTTTATGTCCGTTAAGGTTAAAATAGTTGTGGTTTGTAAGGCCTACGATTGTGTCTTTGTCCGAAACAAATTCATATTCAAACAAAAGTTTTCCGTCTTCAAACGTCGTTGTTATCGTAAGAGAGAGGTTTCCGGGAAACCCTTCTTCCATGTCGGGGCTAAGATAGCTAAAAACTACCGCGCTGTCTTTAATTTTTGCGTCAAAAACTTTTTTACAAAACCCGTATTTTCCGCCGTGGAGGGTGTTTATACCGTCGTTTTGAAAAAGTTTATAATCAACTCCGTTAAGGGTAAATTCTCCGTTTGCTATTCGGTTTGCGACCCTTCCTACCGTCGTTCCGAAATACGCCGTACAGCCGACATAGCTCTCGATGTCGTCATATCCAAGCGCTACATCATAGAGTTTTCCGTCGTTTCCGAAAACCTCAAGCGTTCTAATCGTGACGCCGTAGTCTAGTATCGAAGCGGTTTGGCCTTTTTGATCTTTAAATATAAATTCTGTTACATCTTTGCCGTCTTGAAGTTTTGCGAAAGGTTTAGTTGTTACTACGCTTCCCATTATAATACCTCTTTGTTAAATTTGTTTGAATGTAAATAATATAAAACCGAATCGGTAATTGCTTTAAAACTAGCATCTATTATGTCTGCCGACACCCCAAGCGTGGACCATCTTTCGTTGTCTCCCGCCGTTTCAATAATAACGCGAACCCTCGACGCGGTCGCGTCCTCCGGATTTATGACTCTTACTCGATAGTCGACGAGTTTTGTTTGGGCAACCGCCGGATAAAACGTTTCAAGCGCGCCCCTTAAACTTCGGTCGAGCGCGTGGACAGGTCCGTCTCCCTCGCGCGCGCAGATCTCTTGTTTGTCTCCAACAGATATTTTAACGACTGCAAGAGACTTTCGTCGCCCGTCGCTTTCGGTACGCTCGCCTACGATAGTGTAGCTTACAAGTTTAAAAAAATCTTCAAGCATTCCAAGTTCTTTTAACACCATAACGTTAAAGCTCGCGGAAGCAAATTCATATTGATGTCCGTTTTGCTCTTGAAGCTTAAGACGTTCGACAAGTCGGTCAACCGTTTCGTTGTCGGTTGGGACATCCTGTTCCATGCCGATAATCTTTTCAAGAATTGCGGCTTTACCGCTCATCTCGCTCAAAAGAATGTTACGTTTGTTTCCAACCTCTAACGGGTCGATGTGTTCAAACGACAGGTTGTTTTTTGCGACTCCGTCTATGTGCATACCGGCTTTGTGTGAAAACGCGGAAGATCCTATATATG
>CAYJJR010000099.1:0-8071 GCA_964370565.1 uncultured Oscillospiraceae bacterium
GAAAAGGAGGAGCAACGGAACGGTGTGCGGGACGGCGTAAACAGGGATAAAAAAAGCCGTCACAAACTAAGTGAAGTTTGCGAAACTAGAGACAAAGTGGTTATGATTTAAAGTCAAAATATTTATCCAAAACTTACAAGCGCCGAAGGCGCAAACCGCACAAAGGTGGTAGCGACGGTGTGCGTCGTGAGGGCGTTTACAACCGAACAGCAAAACCAAGCGTGCCTTTGGGCGGAAAAGGAGGAGCAACGGAACGGTGTGCGGGACGGCGTAAACAGGGATAAAAAAAAGCCGTCACAAACTAAGTGAAGTTTGTGACGACGTGGCTGGGCTGGATGGATTCGAACCATCGCAATGACGGAGTCAAAGTCCGTTGCCTTACCGCTTGGCGACAGCCCAATATAAAACTGCTTAAATAGTATACCATATAAAAATCGAAAAATCAAATACTTTTTGTTAAAAAACGAAAAAAAATATTAAATTTCTTATTTTAGTTGAAAAAATGTGAAATTTAGTATAAACTAAGCATACACGATTATAAATAATTTTACTGATTAAAGGAACAACTATGTGCAACTTTATTTTTCTAACAGATACCGCTTCGGATCTTACAAAGGATATGTTAAGTAAAACGGTTATAAGCGAACTTATTCCGCTAAGTTTTACTATAGACGAAACAAACTATGTTAACACTATAGACAGAACCGATATGGAAGTTAGCGATTTCTATGCGTTGTTGCGTACCGGAAAGATGGCGACAACAAGCATGGTTAACACAGAAACATATAAAGATTATTTTGAAAAATATCTCAAAGACGGCAAAGATATCTTTTATCTTGCGTTCAGCAGCGGCCTTTCGGGAAGTTACAATGCGTCAACGATTGCCGCACAAGAACTTTTGGAAAGCTACCCCGAAAGAAAAATAGTTATTGTCGACAGTTTATCTGCAAGCCTTGGATATGGTTTGCTCGCGTTTTTAACTTCGGAACAAATCATGAACGGCGCTTCACTTGAACAAGCCGCAAAATGGGCCGAAGACAACCGCCTTAACCTATGTCATTGGTTCACGGTTGACGACCTAGACTTTTTGAAACGTGGCGGAAGACTAAGCGGAGCTGCGGCATATTTCGGAACGCTTCTCGGAATTAAACCTATCCTACACGTCGACGACGAAGGACACCTTGTTGCAATGGAAAAGGTTCGCGGCAGAAAAATGAGCCTTGACGGTCTTGTCAAAAGACTTGAAACCAAAGGATTAGACATTAAAAATCAAGCTATATTCATAAGCCACGGAGATTGCATAGACGACGCAAACTACGTTGCAAACGAGATTAAACAAAAATTTGGGGTAAAGCGTATAGAAATAGGCCACGTAGGCCCGGTCATTGGTTCCCACAGCGGACCCGGAACGATAGCCCTTTTCTTCCTCGGAAGCGACAGAGCATAGCTTTGCATAAAAAAACAATACATAAAAACAAAATTTCGGGAGGTAGCGTTTTGCTACCTCCCGTTTGTTATCTTTAACTATGCGTTTGTTGTGCGTCGCTATATAGCGTCTTGCGACTCCAAAAAAACTGTAATTGCCGAAACAGTTTCGTCTTGTTGTTGTTTTGCGGATATCTCCCCGACAGGGTCGCCCGGTTGTTTGCCATAGTTTCCAAAAGCGGCGTGGTTTCCGCCCTCGATTATAACGATGTTATCGGTGTAATCTATTCCGTTTGCTATCTCGGAGTTTAGCGTTCCGTATACAGTGAGCGAATTTTCGGTTGGAAACTCGCCGTAGACATACGCTCCCATAACGATTACCCCGTCTATTATATCTTGATTGTCCGAAGCAAACGCGCTTGCCATACTTCCGCCAAGTGAATGCCCCGCCATGTACCAATTTTTGATCTCTTGATTTTGTCCTATGACCTCTTGCGCTTTTTCAATGTCGAGAACCGCAAGGTTAAACGGCATCTCGACAAGATAACATGTAATCCCCGTTTGCTCGACAAGCTTCTCAAACATCGGAAGATATGCCGCGCTTTCAACCTTTGCGCCGGGATAGAAAATAATGGCGGTTTCGGTTTTCCCATTGCTTATCGTTATAACGTCGCCCTCGCGTGTTACAAGGCTACTTTGGTTCAAGATTTCAAGCGCTTCGCCCTCGACGGGATAGGGTGTGATTAGATAGACGGCGACCGCAATTACACTAACCAAAGCGACCACCAAAAGCAAGATTAAAATTTTTTTAATTTTTTTGTTTGAAACTTTATTCATTTATATCGATTTCTCCCATAAGGCGACATTTAAACTCGCCTTTCACGCCCAAGCGTCGTCTTTAGCCGGAACGCGAATGCCGGAAAGCAACGCTTGTTCCCACAAAAACCACATATCGCCTTTTTGTCTTAACGTTATCGAACGTTCGTTGTCCGCTCCGGAAGAGTTAACAAAAAGTTTTGCGTAACCGTCCTCGGCATAAGAATATGAATTTTCAAAAACTGTTATTTTGTACGGCACAGACGGGGTGTAGTTGTTTGCGGGGCTTGTTCCTTCTATGAACGATCTTGGAACATAATCTTTGTCCATAAACCTGTCTTTCAAAAATCTGAGATCGTATGCCGACAAAGGTTGCGGACCCTTTATTGCGTTTAACATCTCGATTCCGCTGTCAACGTCTATCGCGTATCTACATAGACAAACAACGGTTAGCGCCGCGGCTTCAAACGGAGAGCTTAATCTAAACTCAGGTAACACTTTAAGCTCGGCTACATTTTTTGGTAATGCCTCGAAACTAAAAGTTTTACTATTCATAATTATTACCATTCCTTTCTTGAGTTTTGTGCGGCTTTTTCACACAAGTTTTTATAGTGAAAAAGTTTTGCCTATCGTATTTGGCAAAAACACAAAACGGTGTTTGAAAAATAAGATTTTTTAAATTTTTCTCTTTTTTTTATTGTAATGGTTAATGTTTAGATGATGTATATCTAGCCTTTATTTATTTCTTAAAATATACCTGACCGATTCGCTCGTTGGGTGGTATCCGTCATAAAAAGAACTCATGTCAAAACCAAATTCATGGGGGTTATAACTTCCAACCACAGAACAGCCATACTCGTTTGCCATCTCGCGAACCGTCTCTTCACACAAAAAGAAATTTTGATATCTGTCGAAATTTTGTTCCATGTGTTCATATATAACTGTGCTTATCGGCAACAACAAAAACTCTATCTCGACTCCGTCGGCTCGTATTGACTCGACAAACTCGTCAAGTAGTTTTTTGTTTTCACCATCAATCTCGTCAAAATCTTCAAGCCCCAAAACGCTTTCGGGCAACGACGCCATAGCTCTTGCGGTTTTCTCGTTTATCGAAACCTCTCGGTAACCTTCGGGATACGAGTAACTTCCGTCATAACGAATAATGTCGCTGTATTCAAATTTGTTTTCGGTTGGCTCGACGGTATAACCCGCGATTTGTCGTGCTTGTATGTCGTTTAAAACAGAATAGATAGATCCTTGGAAATATGTTATCGAAAACAAGTTTAAAAGTTTGTCTTTTCCAAGCGACAATATGCTTTGTCTTTCCTCGGAGAACGGTTTGTAAAGCGCGCCTATCTCGGCAACTTTCGGGTCTACCTCTTTGTTTAAAACTTCGGTCATATAATAATAGTACCCGTCGCCTACCGCTTCTTTATACCTATCCTGTCCGTTGCCGTTATAGTTGTCGTTTAATATCCATGGATCTACGACAAAATAAACTTTGTTTGGCAAAAGATCTTTTTGGTGAAGCAGTCCGTAGTAACCTATGAAATCTTCAATAGTTGCGCCGACCACCGAAAAGTTGAAGAACGATTGTTCTTCAAGCATTTCGCTGTCCACAATTGCGCCCCTGCTGCTTCCAAGCGCAATAGATTGCACAGGCTGTGTCATGCGATTTAGGTATTCGCGCCGAACCAAACGCTCGTTACAGTTGCCGATGTTGGTTGCGTTTTGACCCGTTACCATTATGTCGACCGCCGTTATCTCGTCGCTGTCCTCGCGCGAAAGTTTGTAAAGCGACGAGGGGTCTACGGTGTAGTTTACGTACACGATTAACACAAGAAAAGGAACGACTAACATAAACACTTTGAATATATTTTTTAAAAATTGTCTTGCCGAATTTTTAAAGGAACTTTTATTTTGCTGTTGATTATTTAAATCTGACATCTGGCTACCTTTGGTTATTTAATGACTTCAGCGCCACACATGTATGGGCGAAGAACTTCCGGAACGGTAACCGAACCGTCGCTATTTTGATAGTTTTCAAGTATCGCCGCAACCGTTCTTCCAACCGCAAGTCCAGAACCGTTGAGGGTGTGGACAAATTTTGGTTTCTCGCCTTGTGCTTCACGGTAGCGAATGTTCATGCGCCTTGCTTGGAAATCCTCGAAGTTTGTGCAACTCGATATCTCGGCATAGCGCCCATAGCTTGGCAACCAAACCTCGATGTCATACGTCTTTGCTCCGGAAAAGCCCATGTCTCCTCCGCAAAGCAAAACAACTCTATGTGGAAGCCCAAGAAGTTGCAACGCCTTTTCAGCGTCGTTGGTTAGGCTTTCGAGTTCGTCATAACTTGTTTCGGCGGTCGAAAGTTTTACAAGCTCAACTTTGTTAAACTGGTGTTGACGTATAAGACCCCTTGTGTCGCGCCCGGCGCTTCCGGCTTCCGCCCTGAAACACGCGCTGTATGCACAAAACTTTTTGGGTAGGTCTTTTGTGTCTAATATCTCGTCACGATGTAGGTTTGTAACCGGAACTTCTGCGGTTGGGATTAGGAAATACTCGTGTCCCTCAAGCTTGAACATATCCTCCTCGAACTTCGGAAGCTGTCCCGTGCCACGCATAGAATCGCGGTTTGCCATGAACGGCGGAAAGATTTCGGTGTAACCGTGTTTTGTGCTGTGCAAGTCAAGATAGAAGTTAAACACAGCTCTTTCAAGACGTGCGCCCAAACCTTTGTAAAAATGAAAACGCGCGCCCGTAACTTTGGCGGCTCTTTCGGGATCGAGTATGTCGAGGTTTGCGCCGATGTCCCAATGTGCTTTTGGTTCAAAGTCAAACTGTTTCGGCTCGCCCCATTTTCTTTGCTCTACGTTTTGTTCGCTGTCCGCGCCGCTTGGCACGGAAGGGTGGGGAGTGTTTGGAACAGACAAAAGAATATCTTCCGTTTGTTTTTCAACCTCGCCTAGTTTTTCCGCTTCAACCTTTATTTGCTCCGATATATCTTTCATCTCGGACATTATCTCGTCGGTGCTTTTGCCTTCTTTTTTTAACATCGGTATCTTTTTGCTTGCGGCGTTTTGTTTCGCTTTCATCTCGTCGACTTGAACCAACAGTTCGCGGCGTTTTGCGTCAAGCTCTATTAGCGCGTCGATTTCTTTCCCATAGTCTTTCGCACGAAACGAAAGACTGTTTTTTATATCTTCGGGATTTTCCCTAATTCTTTTTATGTCAAGCATGTTTTTCTCCTTGTTTTTAACCTTCTAATGTTTTTCCAAGTTTGTTTGCATATTCAAAAAGTTGTTCTTTTGAATAGAAATCAAGCGAGAGAGTTCCTCTGCCGTCGTTATATTTAACCCTAACTTCAACTCCGAGTTCTTGTCCCAACGAAAGCTCAACCTCTTTTGCGGTTGGGTCTTGAACAAACTCTTGTGGGGCAGGGGGGGTCTTTTTCTCGTTTTTCATAGATGAACAAAGTTTTTCCGCTTCGCGAACCGAAAGGCTTCGTGTAACAATTTCATTTGCAAGCGCTACCATCTCTTGTTCGGGCGCCGAAAGTATCGCTTTTGCGTGTCCCGTCGTAAGCTTTCCGTCGCTTACCATATCGAGAACCTCTTTTGGAAGCGCGAGAAGCCTAAGCGCATTAGCAACGGTCGGACGAGATTTTCCGACATGAACCGCCGCTTGTTCTTGGGTTAGGTTACATGTTTCCATAAGACGTTTGTATCCCAAAGCTTCCTCAACCGGGTTGAGGTCTTCACGCTGTAGATTTTCTATAAGCGCGATAACCATCGCATCGGTGTCGGACAACGTCTTGACTATTGCGGGAATTGTTGTGAGTCCGGCGAGTTGTGCGGCGCGCCAACGGCGTTCGCCGGCAACTATTCGATATCCGCCGTCCGCTATCGGTCTAACTAATATCGGTTGCAACACTCCGTGGTCTCGTATTGAATCGGAAAGCTCCTGTAAAGCTTCGGTCTCGAACACCGTTCTCGGTTGGTCGCGGTCGGGCGATATATCCATGATTGCTATCTGGTCCGAGTTGCCGACATCTGTCGCGCTGTCTAAAAATAAGGCGTCAAGCCCTTTGCCTAATCTGTTAACTGACATATATTTTTATCTTCACCTTTTATATAATGTGTTTTTTATTGGTTGTTTAAACTATTTAGCTCAATTATCTCTGCGGCGAGGTTGTCGTATGCCTCCGCTCCTTTTGAAGAGCTGTCATAATATTTAATCGGTTTGCCGTAGCTTGGAGCTTCCGAAAGGCGAACGTTACGCGGTATCGTTGTTGCGAAAACTTTTTGCGGGAAAAAGCGTTTTACTTCTTCCATAACTTGAATCGTAAGCGAAAGGCGCGCGTCGTGCATCGTAAGCAAAACACCCTCTATCTCGACGTTCGGATTGTAAAGCCTTTTAATTTGGCGAATGGTCGTCATAAGTTGCGACAAACCTTCAAGCGCGTAGTATTCGCTTTGGATTGGAATTAAAATAGAGTCACAAGCGTTCAAACCGTTAAGCGTCAAAAGCCCAAGCGAGGGGGGACAGTCGATTATTATGAAATCGAAATCGCGTTTTTTTGTCAACAACGCTTCTCTCAATTTATATTCTCTTCTTTCAAGCGAAACAAGTTCAAGCTCTGCGCCGGCAAGATCTATCTGTGACGGAATTATCCAAAGGTTTGGACACGAGGTCTGTTGAATAGTTTCGTCGATGTGGCGGTTACCCATTATTATGTCGTACGACGACGCACGCAACGCCCTTTTGTTTATGCCCGTTCCGCTCGTTGCGTTTCCTTGTGGGTCGATGTCGACCAGCAAAACTTTCATTCCAAGCGCGCCGAGAGCCGCCGCAAGGTTAACCGAAGTTGTGGTTTTTCCGACACCGCCTTTTTGATTAGCGATTGTTATAATCTTTCCCAAGATATAAACCTCCATAATTATATTTTTTTTAAGTGTCCCGTAGATGTTCCACGTGGAACAATTCAAAAACACTGTTAAATTCAAACCTATGCGGTTTGAACCGTCAAAAACTGCTTAAAAAATCAGCAGCTTTTCGCCGCCGGTTTTTCAATAATTTTTAACGTGTTTTGTGCTTAATATTATAATACATAAAAAACATGTCGTTGTAAATGCAAAAAACACATCTTTTAAGAAGATTTTGTAATTATTTTTTGAATTTTGTGGTTCAAAAAAACGGGTATACAAGATGTTGTGGTGTGGGATATTAATGCGTAATTCGTAATTAATGTTAGTTAATAATTAATAGTTAATAGTTAATAGTGGTGGAGTGGCTTACGCCACAATTTTAATGACAACCGTTTTAGATATTATCGCGGATTTAAGTGGCGACAGGGCAAAGCGCCCCGATATCGAGACAAAAGACAAACCGTAGAGAGCGACACGGCTACGCAGTAGACATTCTCGTCGTTTCGTCCTCGTATATAAACCATGCAACAAACTATGAGCGTACCCCATAAACAATGCTATCAACTTAAGAAATCGGTTTTATTCTTTCTGTTAAAAATACTCCCTCCGTCAGGCGTTACCTAAAACTGTCGAAAAACCTTTGTTGCAAAATTGAGTTTCGTCAAAAAAGGTTGTTTACTGTTTGCACAAACATAATTAGTGGAATGTAGTCCTCGTCGCTAAACCAAACAGCAACAACCAAACAGCAGGGCAAGGGCTCTGTTCTTGCTCTATGGTTTGTCTATTGTCTCGATATCGGGGCGCTTCGCCCTTCTGCAAATTAAAAATCCGCGATAATATCTAAAAAGGTTGTCATTAAAATTGTGGCGTAAGCCACTCCACCACTATTAACTATTAACTAT
>CAYJJR010000100.1:0-7695 GCA_964370565.1 uncultured Oscillospiraceae bacterium
TGAGCGGCGGAATGTCATACGTCATCTTTCCGCCCTGTCGCGACATCGTTATCGGAAGAGGAGGAAGGTTTATTTGTTGAATCGAAGTGAGGTCTTCAAATACGTTGACGCCGGTAACTTCGACAGTGTAGTATTTTTGATATTCAACCTCGACGTCGTACAGCGAAAAAGGTTGCTCTTTGTTATCGGGGTCAAGGCTCAGTTGTTTGTCGGGCGCGAAAAGCTCGACGCTTGTCGTTTTTCCCGATATATCGGTATAAAGCGTATACAACGCCTCGTCGCTTCCCGAGGCTTTTATATAAACCTTTGCGTTTTCAATCGGAAAACCGCTGTCTGCCGCCGTTATTTGTAGTTTTAACATTCCTGTTGGCATATTAAGCACCTCCGTAATAGTTGATGATTAACAATTAATAGTTAATAGTTAATAGTTAATAGTTAAGGTGTCGCTTACGCGACTATTTTGATTTTTCGTTTTTTGCTTCAAGTATGTTTTGCGCTTGCTTTAAAGAATAGTAGCTACTATGGTATAGTATGCTAAATAACGCGACGCGACAAAAAAACATGAAATTTTGCGTTTTTTACGTTAAATAAAAAATGTTTGAAGTTTGAAACGAGTTGCTCAAATACGAATTGATAAAAATTATGCATAAAAAAATCATTCCGTCACAAAATAGTTTTAAAACACTAATTTAAGATGGAATGATTTTATATTATGATAATAAGGTTAATAATCGCTTTTTTGGTGGGTGGCGGTATCTGTGTTATAGGCCAGCTGTTACTCGACTTTAAAAAACTTCACCCGGCAGTTATCTTAAGCGGTTTTGTCGTCGCCGGAGCTGTCTTGAGCTTTTTCGGGTTATACCAACCGTTCATAGACTTTGCCGGCGCCGGAGCTACCGTTCCGATTATCGGTTTTGGACATATCTTGTTTGACGGCGTAAAACAAGCGGTCGACACCGACGGTTTAATCGGAGTTTTAACAGGAGGGCTTACCGCTTCCGCCGGAGGAATAACCGGCGCGCTTATCTTTGGCGTTGTTGTCGCCCTTTTGTTTAAAGCGAAAGACCAAAGCTAAGGTTTATAATAAACAACCTTTGTTCCGCTGTTTTCAAATTCAAACGGAATTGTTTTAAATTTGTTTAAAGCAGATTTAATCGCCTCGTGGTTTTCGGGTTTTGCGAAAAGAAGCATAAAACCGCCCGCTCCCGCTCCCATGAGTTTTCCGCCAAGCGCACCGTTTTTGATAGCGGTGGCATATATCTCGTCGATATCGCTGTTGCTTATCTTGCTTGACAGCGTCTTTTTTATGTTCCACGAATGATCGAGAAGTCGCCCGAAATCACAGATATCTCCGTTACCCAAAAGGATTTTTTCCCCCTCGTCAACAAGCGACGCTATCTCTTTAAGCTCGGAAATGTTCATCTCTGTGTTGCGTATCTGTTCTGCTAACGTATCCCCGGAATACCTAACGAACCCCGTAAAAAGCATTAAAAGATGATCGTTAAGAAGTTGTTTGCGTTGTTTTGTGACTATGAGCGGAGTTACGGTTATGCCGTCTGAATTAAACTCCATGTGGTTAAGTCCGCCAAACGCCGCCGCGAGTTGGTCTTGAACTCCGCCTTCTTCTTTGCACAAGGTACGTTCAACATAAACCGCTTCTTTAGCAAGCGTCATCTTGTCTACAAACTCGCCCCTCAAAGAATGGAGCCCATTCAAAAGCCCAACCATGTTAGAACTGCTGCTTCCAAGCCCCGAACGCGCCGGAAGATCGGCGTCGTATGTTATTTGAATTTCGTTCATGTCAAGATGTTTAAGTGCTTCGCGAACTGCCGGGTGTTCCACCTCGTTCGCGTTGTCGAAACGTTCGATCTTTGAATATGTGAATTGATTTTTCCAATCGAAAAACTGCGGGAAATAACGTATTGTATGATAACAGTATTTATCAAACGTAGCGTTTAAAACTTTTCCACCGTGTTGCTCGTAATATTTTGGCATGTCGGTTCCGCCGCCGAAAAACGTAAGCCGAAACGGGGTTTGAACGATTAGCATATGTAACCTCCGATTTTCAATTCCTTTTATATCTCCAGCAAAATCTTCTCTGCCCCAACCGTTTTTTTCAAAAGGGAGTTGTCCATTACGGTGCTGTCTGCTCGTTTTGTTTCAAAGATTTCGCCGCCTTGCTTGACCGATATCGGTTTTAAAAGCCGCTCAGACACTCCAAGTTTTTTCGCAAGCTCAACCCCAACATCGAATTTTGACAACATCTTGTCGCCACAAACGTTGAGGATTTTCGGAGCTTGCCCCCCAAACCTTTCGACAAGCTCGATTGTAAGGTCTGCGCATTGTTTAAAACTTAATGTCGAACGATAGCTGTCGGAAAAAAGTTCAAACTCGTTGCCCAATAGCAACTCGGACGTCATTATATCATAGAAATGTTTTTTGTGTGGCAACAAGCTTTCGCCGATTAAAAAAGGATATCTTAAAACGTTGTACCCCGCCGCAACCACAAGACGTTCCGCCAACACCTTTTGTCCGCCATAGACGTTGACCGGGTTTAAATCGTCGGTCTCTTTAAACGCATAGCCGTCTATGCTGTCGCCATAGACACTGTCGGTCGAGGGATAGAAAAGACAGTTGACGTTGTTTGCTTTTCCAAGAAAAAGCGCAAGCGATGTTATGTTTATCCCCCAAGCCTTTTTCGGGTCTTTCGCCACCTTGTCGGGGTGATGGAACGCCGCGAGAAACAAAACCTTTATCGGCTCTTTTTGTTCGTTAATCTTTTTGCAAAGCGTTTCAACCTCGTTTAGGTTTTCGATATCAACCGATATCCATTCCACCCTGCTGTCGGTTAAAAACGGTTTTTTGATATCCCTTGAAACCGCAATTATCTTTTCGTTTGTTTTGTCAAGCACCGATTTTAAAAGATACGACCCCAAAAAACCGTTTGCGCCCACTATTAAATACATGTGAAAACTACCTTAATCTTTAACGTTATACTGTTTGGTTATTATCTTCCAAAGAATTGAAAGTTGATATATGTTGCCTTTAATTCCGCCAATCTTGGACGGAACTTCGCCGTTGTCGGGGTATGCCCTTGTAACCGGAATTTCGGTTACCTTGAACCCGAGGCGACACGCCGTCACCGGAAGATAGTATATAAGTTCATAGCCATAGAAAACTTCTCGGAACGGCTCGACCCTCTCGTCGGTTAGAAACTTGTTTGAATATGCGCGAAATCCGTTTGTCGTGTCGGTTAGATGTTTTTTGGAACAGACAGACATAATTGGTTCGTTTATGAAACGCATTGCAACGTGGCGAACAAACGGCGTGTTTATCCCTTTTCCGCCTTTGATAAACCTTGAACCTTGAACATAGTCAAACCCGTCGTCAAGTGCCTTGACAAAATCATTTGTCGCCGACGTGTCGTCCTTGTCGTTTCCGTCCACCGTTATAAACCCGTCATATCCTTGTTCGATAGCCCAATAATAACCCATTTTTATGTCGGTGCTATACCTTCCGTTGCCAAGGCGAGTCAGCTTTGCGCGATATCCGTTTTGTTCGAGATATTCCGGCTCGCACGCGCCGTCATGGCTTCCGGCGTCGCATATAACTACGTCCACTATGTCAAAGACGCCCTGTTGTTTCATCTTTTGCGTTTGCGACTTAAAGCGTTCCCCTTCGTTAAAAAGCGGAATAAGCATACAATATCTATTCTTTTTTGGCGCGAAAATTTCTTGTTTAAATTCCGGAATTGAAATCTGTTTCATTCAAAGTGTTTCCCTTGTATTAAAATAAATTCATAATTATTAAAATTATACAATAAACTTAAAAAAATTGCACCACTTTTTTTCTGTAACTTACCTGTAATCTTAAAAGCAAAACGACACAAACCGCGAAAACTGTCGAATTATTGACATTAAGATGCTTTTATGATATAAATGATTTATAGTATTAGAATGGAAAAGAAACGTTTAAACAGCGTTTTTTGTTCTGTTCAAAACAAAAAATATGAGGAGATAAAAAATGATTGCATATCTTTTTACAAACTGCATAAATGTTTTGAAGAAAAAGCCGCTTATCCTTTGGGGACTTTCGCTTCTCTCGATGCTTCTTTACAGCCTTATCATGGTTTTCGGAATTATTCCGCTTATCACGATACCGCTTGTTTTGGTGTTGTTCGCCGGAATGTCAATGGTTTACCTTGCGGGACTTAAAGGCGAAGAAGTAAGCGCCGACCAACTTTTCTTAGGGTTCAAAGACTTTATAAGGATAGCCGGCGGAATGGCGTGGGCGTTCCTTTGGGTTCTCTTGTGGGCGTTAATTCCGGTTGTGGGTGTTATCTTCGCGATAATCAAAACATACAGCTATCGTTATGTACCGTACATTCTTATGACACAACCCGAAGTTTCCGCGACAAAGGCGCTTAAACTTTCTATCGAACAAACCAAAGGCAGACGCGCAACAATGTTTGCTTGTGATTTAATCGTTTACGCCGCTGTTACGTTGTCGCTGGGCCTTCTTCTTTCGCTTTCGTTTATTCCGTTTATCGGCGTTTTGTTCATGATTTTATACTTTGTGGCGGCCTTAGCAGTCACTGCGTTTTTCCCGGTTTTTGTCGGATTGCTTCAAGCGTCGTATTACGAATTAATGCCGAAATATGTTGCTCCCATCGTCACAAAAACGGTTGGCGTAACCCCCGGATTTAAATTCTGTTCCGACTGTGGAACAAGACTTCCAGTAGACGCAAAGTTTTGTAGCGGTTGCGGATTTAAATTTGATGTGAAACCCGAGGCGGAAAAGAAACCCGAGGCGGAAGAAAAACAACCCGAAGTCGTAGCCGCTTCTGCCCCAAAATCTTCGGCTTCTGCCCCAAAAACAACCAAAGCAAAAGCTAAAGAAACCAACACAGAAAATAAGGTTTAATCTTGTTAAAAAACAGTGGTTTTAATTTATAACAGCCAAACGGACAGGGAAACCTGTCCGTTTTTGTGTGTCTAAAAACAAAGACGCACCGCGTCCACACCTGTGGTCGGCTGGATTTTGTGATTTTCACGGTTGACTAATTCAACAAAACACTTGTCACTTTTTTATCAAACATCTCTAAAATTATTATTGTGGTGTATTAAATATATCAATATCGCTTATTGTTCAACTATACGCAAGCACGAATAGAATTGATTGTCAAAACGCTATTTTCAGAAATCATATGCGAAAAATAAAAAAAAATATTACACACTACCAAAAATTTCCTCGTCGTCTTTTTTGCGGTAAAAATTAATAAAATTACTCAAATACGACAAAATTTGTCATGTATTACACGGTTTATCAGTATGTTCACTTATTGTTATTTTTTTATACATAAAAATTAACCAAAAATGTAGAAATTTAAAATAATATATGTTATAATACTTCCATCATCTAGCACAAGTTTTGTGGACATAATTTGTTGAATATGCAAAAATGAACAAATGTCTTTATTTTTCATGCGAAGATATAGTGTGCAAACAAACAAAATCGTATCTACGTTACTAGATATGGTATACATGTAATTAAAGGAAAACCATTGCAAAAAATAAACAACAACAGATAATCCTGTTTAATTTAAACCTATGTATTTTTTAGCCTTGTTATGAAAAAAATATTTTTTGTTTGAAAAATTCAAAATAAATAAAAAAAATTTCGGAGTTGTTTAAATAATGAACAATGAATCTCTAAAACGTCTGCGTCTTGGCGACCTGCTCGTAATTAAGAACGTTATCACAGAAGAACAGTTAAACGAAGCGTTGAAGCTTCAAAAAAAGTTACATCGTTGGCTTGGCGACTGTTTGATCGAATTGGGGTTTGTAACGGACAGCGACATAGCGGACGCTTTACAACTACAGCTTAATATCCCGAGGATAGACCTCCACGGTATTCGTATCGACCCCGAGATTATCGGGCTTGTAAGCGGTTCGATACTTCGTAAACACAACGTATTGCCGATTAAATACAGCAGCCAAAACTCAAACGTCTTAATTCTCGCAATGTCCAACCCGCTCGACATGACGGCGCAAGAGGATATAGCGATTATAACCCATTGTATGATAGAGGTTAGAATTGCGACGATAGGCGAGATTAACGTTGTTCTTGACAAACATTTCGGAACGGGCGAGGCTATGGAAACCGCCGAACAGTATGTTAAAGAACGCGAAGAACAAATTCAACAACTAGAAGAACAACAAGCGGCGTCACAAGAAGAGCTTGACAGCGCCCCGATAGTTCAACTTGTTCGTTCGATAATCGAACAAGCGGTTCGTCAAAGAGCGAGTGATATACACTTTGACCCGCTTGAAAAACAAGTTCGTATACGCTATCGTGTCGACGGAGTGTTGTATGAAAAGATGCTTTACGACATAAACCTTTTGCCGGCGCTTACGACGCGTATCAAGATAATGAGCGGAATGGACATTTCGGAACGAAGAAAACCGCAAGACGGACGTTTCTCGATGAACATCGACCGTGCCGAGTATGACGCGCGTGTCGCGGTTATCCCGACGTCGTACGGCGAAAAGATAGTTATGCGTATCTCTTCTTCTTCCGGCTTAATCCGAAACAAACACGAGCTTGGAATGACCAAAGATGAACTTAGAGTTTTCGACGATATCTTGGCTACCCCGAACGGAATAATCCTTGTAACCGGGCCTACCGGAAGCGGTAAATCGACAACGCTTTACGCGGCGATAACCGAGCTTAACACAGACGACATCAACATAATAACTATCGAAGATCCCGTAGAGGCACAGATTTCGGGAGTAAACCAAGTTCAAGTTAACCCGAAAGCAAACCTAACTTTTGCAAGTTCGTTGCGTTCGATTCTTCGTCTTGACCCCGATATCATAATGGTTGGAGAGATTCGTGATGAAGAAACGGCGACTATTGCGGTTAGTGCTTCGATAACGGGACACATCGTAGTTTCGACGCTCCACACCAACAGTTCAGCGGCGACGATAACGCGTTTGCTTGAGATGGGGATTGAATCGTATCTTCTTGCGGATTCGCTTTCCGGCATAGTTGCCCAACGTCTTGTCCGCCGACTTTGCAAAGCTTGTCGAAAACCGAGAAGCGCAACACACGCAGAGAAACACAACCTTAACCTTGACCCATACCAAGAATACATGGTTTATGACCCTGTCGGTTGTTCGCTTTGTAACGACACGGGGTATTATGACCGAATAGGCGTATACGAGATAATGCAGATAACTCCCGAAATTCGTCGAGCAATTTTGGCGCGTATGTCGACCGAAGACATTATGGCAATCGCGGAAAAAAGCGGTATGAAAACGCTTAGGGCAAACGTTGCCGAGCTTGTTTTAACCGGCGTCACGACGTATAGCGAGATGGTTAAAGTCACGGCGGAGAAACACCAATAGTTTTGTTAATGAGGAGTTATATAGTTAGGAGTTAGGAGTTAGGAGTTAGGAGTGAGGAGTTAAGGTATCGCCCCCAAGGGCGATAGATTTAAATGGGGCTTCGCCCCAAACCCACTACAAAAACGAAACTTCCGTAGAATTTGTCATTTAAATTGCGCTCATAATCATCGGTGTAACTTAAATTGTCTATTTTGGCAATGTCAAAACACTAAGTCGTTAACAAACGAAACAGCTATAGACATTTGTCATTTAAATTGCGGCGTAAGCCGCTCAACAACTCCTAACT
>CAYJJR010000101.1:0-7643 GCA_964370565.1 uncultured Oscillospiraceae bacterium
ATATCGCTGTTTTTGACAGAATGTTGCCAAACATGATTGCTATAGGCGAGGAAACGGGAGATCTTGACGGGTTGTTGACGACAACTGCGGACTATTTTGAGGGCGAGTCGGACACCGCTATCGAATCGCTTTTGTCGATACTAGGTCCTGTGCTTCTAATCATCTTGGCTGTAATCGTTGCGTTGATATTGATATCTGTCATGGTTCCTATCTACAACGGATACAGCACTATCTCGGCATGATTGTTTTGGCGATTGCCTTTGTTGTTGGGCATGGTTTATAAAAAAAGGGTTAAAAAGTTTTGCTTTTTTGCTTTCATAGAAAAATAAAAATTTAAGGTAGGTATTAAGTTTTGATTTGTATAGACTTTTCCGGTGATTATATTGACGTAGTAGTTACTTCCGGAACGAAAAAGAGGTTGAACATAGAAGGTGGAGTCACGCTTAAAGCGCCTTCTGAAATTCTAACCGCCGCCGGTGACGTCGATTTTTCTGTTTTGAAAAATTGTATAAGTTCAACTATTGAACAGTTTGACGAGAAAAAAGTTGTTATGACGTTTTCTTTTTTGCCGACAATCTATTCTGTGTTAAGGTTGCATAAAGAACGAAACCGACAGCAACAAAGAATGGCGGTTGAATCGCAAGTTTATGCGAACATTTCGCCTGATACGTATTATGTCGATTATTATTTAGGCAAAGAAAAAGACGAACAAGAAAATGACGGAAAGCAAACATATGTGTCGTATGCTATGCCAAAGAACATAGTGGACGGCTGTCACGAGATGATTAAAAGTTTAGACAAAGTTCCGGTCGCTCTTTTTCCGTCGCAATATGTGGCACAACAGTTTATTGAAAGCTATTTTGAAGATCAAACGATAGCGCTTGCAAAACTCGCGAGCAAGAGTATCTCGTTACATCTTTTAAATCCTCCCGACAACATTATAACGCGCGACATCGTTGTGGACAGCTCGGTTGACTCTCTCGACATTCTTGCAAGCATGAACGAAACGGCCGACCCACAAAATGTTTTTGTTCAAAACATCGAAAAGTTAAATTCATACCAAAATATTAAGTTCCCCGGAAAATCAATAGATAACGTTATAGTCCACGGACAAAGCGCCGATATGCAACTTTTGTCTTTTGTCAAATCGGCGATAAGTCTGCCTTGTGAACTTCTTTCAAACGTAAACAGCGTTTTTGAAAAATATTCAACCGTTTATACGATAGGCTCGATGCTTTGTTCGTCTCAACAAGAATTAAACTTTTTTGAAAGAATAACAAGCGCAAAAGCCGCCGCAAAAACTTCGACGAAAAAGACGAGTAAAGCTCTTATTGCCGCTTGTATTTTGGTTATTTTAAATGTAATCGTCGCCGGCGTGCTTGTTGGGTTTGACATTCATTCGCAAAACCTAATAGAACAGCGAGAGGCGGAACTAAACTCTCCTGAAACGTTAGCACTTATCGAAGAATACGGAACGTTACGGGCAGATTATGTTTCAAAGTACAAAAGCCTACATAATATACAGTCGCTTGAAACCGAGATAGCAAATGTCGGCGAGTTTAACCGAGACATGCTAGATGAAATAGTAGACGAAGCCCCAAGAGACGTAACGATAACTTCGGTTTCGTTCTCAAACAGGACATACAACCTTGTGTGCACGGGACAAACGGAACAGCAAGCCGCCGATTACGTAGAGATACTAACCAACATAGATCTTTTTAGTTATGTTGGGTATTTCGGATTTAGCGAGTCGGGCGACGAAGTTTCGTTTACCGTAGTTTGCGAAATAAAGTAAAACGCCGGAACATCTAGAAAGGAATGAATAATAAAATGAGTAAACGAGAACAAACGATTTTGATAATCGCGGTAACGATATTAATTTTGTTTATACTTAACTACTTTGTTTCATATCCAATGATACAAAGTTACAACGAAAACCTTGAACGCGTTTCCGTTTTGGACGTCGAACTCCAAAAATTATACGCTAACATAGAACAAGGCGAGGAGCTTTATGCCGCAATTGAAGAAATTGACGAAAAAATACAAACGTCGGGATTGGGACAGTACTATTTTGAAAACTACAGTGTCCACAACTTTTTTGTAGACACGGCGGAAAGATACGACGTTGCGGTTAATTCGCTAAGCCTTTCCGAGCCTTTTGCTGCCGGTGCTTCAACAGCGGACAGCGTTTCACAGCTTATAGCCCAAGATCCCCTCGTGGCAGACGCGATGACTCCGGAAGAGATATCGGCGGTGCCGGCCTATTATGAGATAGTTACACAAAATACAAGTATGAACGTTACGGGGACGATAGACGACATATTGGATTATGCCGACCGTCTTGCAAAAGATGAAGTCTATATGGTTCTCCCGGCTTTAGCGTTATCAAACTTTATAGAGAACTATGATGATGTATCTATGTCGTTGCAGTTTATAGAGTATACATATCAAGTTGCTCAACCAAAGGTAGATTTAAACAACCAAACTATGGAAACCGATTTATTGACGTATTAAATTGTCGATAGAAAAAATATAGAAAGGGATAGGCAATTAAATATGGTTGAAAAAAAACGTTTAGGAGATATGTTGGTTGAGGGTGGCTTGATAACCGAAACTCAGCTTCAAAGTGCTCTTGAGGTTCAAAAAAATTCGGACGGAAAAAAACTTGGAGATATCTTGGTTGACAACGGGGTTGTTTCGGAAGACTCTGTTTTGCGTGTCCTTAAAAACGCTCTCCATATCGAATATGTCTCGCTTGCCGACACGTTAATTCCGCAAACGGCTATTGCTTCGCTTGCGCGGGATGTTGCCATGCAACATAATGTTATACCTTATCGAATTAAAGGAAACGAGCTTGTGCTTGCAACGTCCGACCCTCTCGATTATGACATGTTAAGCGCGGTTGCGACGGCTACCGGAAAGATAATAACACCCTGTCTTGCGACAAAAAGCGACATAGCCGGAAGCATCGTGCGGCATTACGAACGCAACAGAATCGGTTCTTCCGCCGACACGCTAAACTCTACGAGTTCTGTGGTGGACGAGGCGGAAAGGCTTGAGATAAGCGAACTTGAAGCGGTGGAAAACCGCCTTGGAAACGCGCCGGTTGTTCAGTTTGTCAACAACCTAATTATCCAAGCGCACAACAGCAACACCAGCGACATTCATATAGAACCAACCGCAAACGACGTTAGAATTCGTTTTCGCGTCGACGGAATACTTTCCGAAATAGTGCGTATGCATTCAAGAACTCTGCCCGGAATAATAACACGTATTAAAATTATGTCCGAAATGGATATAGCGGAAAAACGTATACCGCTTGACGGACGTTTTTCTATGGACATCAACGGCAGAGAAATTTCCGCACGTGTTGCCAGTATGCCGACAGTGTTTGGCGAAAAGATAGTTATTCGTCTGCTTGCGGACAGCAGTCTTGGCATTCAACGCCTAGAGGAACTCGGGTTCACCGATCAAGATGCAAAGGTGCTTCGCAAAGCTATCTCGTTGCCAAACGGCCTTGTTTTGATGACGGGTCCTACCGGAAGCGGAAAGACAACGACACTGTATTCGTTGCTTGCAGAGCTAGCTCATGTCAGTTCCAACGTGTTAACTATCGAAGATCCGGTTGAAAAGTATGTCGACGGCGTTAACCAAACACAGGTTAACAACCGCGCGGGACTTACGTTTGCAAACGGTCTTCGTTCGATACTTCGCCAAGACCCCGACAAGATAATGATTGGGGAAATTCGTGACACCGAAACGGCGGACATAGCCGCAAGGGCGGCGATAACGGGACACCTTGTTTTGGCATCAATGCACACAAACAGCGCCGCGTCCGCGTTTTTGCGCATAGTCGACATGGGGGTTGAACCGTATGTGGCGGCGTCCTCGATAGTTGCGACGGCGTCGCAACGTCTTGTGCGAAACCTTTGTCCACATTGTAAAGAAGAATATGAGCCGACACAGGTTGAACAGATATTTTTAAGCCGTTATAACACGAGCGTAACAAAACTCTATCGTAGCCCGGGTTGCGCAAGATGCGACGGATTGGGACATCTTGGGCGTCGCGCGGTTTGCGAAATTATCGCGACCGACGCCAACATAAGAAACATGATTGTAACCCAACGAAATACGGCGGACATAACAAACTATCTCAAAGAGAAACGCGGCCAAACGTTTTTCATCGACGAGGCTATAGACCTTGTTAAAGCCGGCATAATATCGATTAAAGAAGCGATGGTTTTAAGCGAAAACATCGATTAATACTAAATGAAAAGGCATGTGAGGGGGTTTGTTAATGGATATAAAAAGTTTAATCACGGCGACAAGACAAGCGAAAGGAAGCGACCTTCATCTGGTTTTGGGCGAGCCGCCCGCTATGAGGATTGACGGAAAGGTGTCTCGTATTAACGGCGAGCCGCCGCTTACGAAACAAGACCTTGAAAGTTACGCAAGACAGCTTGTGACAGAGACAAACATCGAATATTCCGAGGACAAGAGCGACTATGATTTTTGTTATGTCATGCCGTCCGGCACGCGTCAACGTGTTAACATCTTCAAGCAAAAGGGTGCAAGGGGAATTGTGCTTCGTATGTTAAACGATGTTTTGCCAAGTTTTGATGCGCTGGGTTTGCCGCAAATTTTCAAAAACATAGCGAGCCTTCCACGTGGGCTTGTGCTTGTAACGGGACCTACGGGAAGCGGAAAGACAACGACGCTTGCGGCGATGGTTGATTACATAAACGAAACAAAACAAGACCATATTCTCACGATTGAAGACCCGGTGGAATATCTTCATGTTTCGAAAAATTGTTTGGTTAACCAACGTGAAGTTGGGGTTGATGTAGACAGTTTCGCGTTTGCTTTGCGCAGTGCCCTGCGTGAAGACCCCGATGTTATATTGGTCGGAGAGATGCGCGACCTTGAAACTATTTCAGCCGCGATAACCGCCGCCGAAACCGGACACCTTGTTTTTGGAACACTTCACACCGTTGGTACGGCAAAGACAATCGACCGTTTGATAGACGTTTTCCCGTCTGATCAGCAACAACAGATTAGAACACAGCTTGCAACCGTTTTAAGGGCGGTTATAACACAACAGCTTTTGCCGAAAAAACAAGGAGTTGGACGTTTGCCGGCTTTTGAAATCATGACGGTTAACGACGCTATAGCAAATCTGATACGCGAAAACAAGGCTTTCCAAATTAACGCTATTATACAGAGCAACGCTAAAAACGGCATGATTTTGCTCGATTCATACCTTGCGGCTCTCGTTAAACAGGGGGCTATCGACAGGGAGGTGGCACTGGACAGAGCGGCCGACAGACCGACTCTTGAAAAATTGTTGTTGTAGCTCTGTGACAATACCGAAATTTTCGCGCTTGATTTACGAATAAAATTTTTGTTTTTATTTAAATAAAGAGATTAATTTTATTTGTCTAAAAAGAAATTATCAAAAAAAGGAAAGGAAAAAAACTATGCAAACTACGAAAACCATGAAAAGACATTTGAAAAACAAAAAAGGATTTACCCTGATAGAGATGTTGATAGTTATTTTAATTATCGTCATTCTCTTGGCGATTGCGGTTCCCGCGGTTGCCGGCTACAGAAGAGATGCCCTACGAACACAAGACGAGGGGGCGGTTGAAACTATACGTACGGCGATTGAAGCATCACTTGTACGTGTTAGACCAAAAGATACTGATACTGGATCTATAGACACCCATACTTCAGGTAATCTTGACTATGAAACGCTTATCGCTCTTTCTACAGATGCAACACTAGAACCCGACGCAGACACAAGGGAATTTTATGGAGCTCTAGCAGAACGTCTTGGCCCAAACTTTAAAGGAAATTTTAAGTTCAATTATGAGTTTGCGGCATATGGCGGTACATATTCCCCGTTTTTAGATTGGGTTTCATATTGGAGAAGTGACAATACAACTTCGGATGATTCTGTTTTGCTTTATCATTATGCATATTTAAACTGGACGAACAATGCTCAAGCAATTGCAGCAAGAGAGATGGTATATTTAGACGAATTGATTGCAATTCCTACGGTTGATGCTGCTGCTCAAACAAGAGCGTTATCAGAAATCAGGCCGTAGTGGTTATAAAAACCCATTTAAATTTGAGTTTAATATATTATGAAAAAATGTTTGCTTAAACAAAATATGACAAGAAAGGTAATAAATATGCAAAATCTTAAACACATAAAAAATAAAAAAGGATTTACTCTAATTGAGATGCTTATAGTTATTTTGATTATAGTTATTCTTCTTGCTATTGCAGTTCCTTCCGTTATAACATATCGTAAAGATTCTCAAAGAACCGCAGACATTGGAGCGGCGAAAACTTTATACACAGCTTTAGAAGCAACACTTACCACCTATGGTGAGCTTTCTGATGCAGAAATGGGATTGGACTATTTTGGTGGCACAACTGTATTAGTTCCGTCTCAGGGAAGGGCTCCGAATAATGTTATTCCTACAACTGTGTCAGTTTGGAATTTCCCATTTGCTTCTCAAGCAAGTGCAAAGCTAGGCAATGAATTCTACGGAAAATATAAATTTGGATATGATACCACCACTAATAGTATCGTATGGGTATCATATCACCATGATAAAAACACCATTGAAGGTGGAAATACCGCGGCAGATTCTCATGTTATGATTTATGATATTGCAAATAATGTAGAAGGATATGCAACCGAACTAGGTGCACCTTACAATGCTGCGCCGTATGTTCACAGATAATAATTTGGTATTTATGTTTTGCTACGATGTAATCTGATATTAAAACAAGAAAGGAATAACTATGCAAAATCTTATACAACTTAAAAACAAAAAAGGCTTTACCTTAATAGAAATGCTAGTCGTAATCTTGATTATAGTAATCTTAATAGCAATAGCAATTCCGGCGGTTGCGGGCTATCGTGCCGACGCAACCGAAACGGCGGACAAGGGAGCGGCAGAAACTATATTCAACGCGCTTGAAGCGGCTTCGACGAAACATATTCCGTCCGAACCTGCAAACATAGCCGGAGCACCTATTGGCACATCTGCTGCAAACAACGCCGTTTATTCAAACGCAACTATAACAATAGGCAATACAACTCAAATGACAGGGCCATTTTTAGAAGCCGTTCAAGGATTTTTGGGTACTAATGTACAGGGTACTTTTAAATTTAACATAACCCTTTCGACGGGTAGTGTTAACTGGATTTCCTATGTAAGAGAGGGTGCAACTATCAATGACGCTAATACAATGCTCTACCACGCAGCTGAGGGCGTAACGGGTTATCTTGATGACCCAACTGTTGTTGCTTTAGGTAACCTAGTTGCCTATAGACAAGCTTAACTAAAAATATTGGTTTTTTGCAATGCGGTGTGACTGTCTAAATAGGTGGTTACACCGTGCAAAACCATTTTAAACAATCAGTCGCAAAACCCCTAATTTATGCTTAAAACTTTAGACTTAATTTTTCAGGCATAAATTTTGCGTTTTGCAAAAAAGCAACACCCCCATTAAACACAAGCTTTAAGGATATTTGAAAATGACGATGTTGGCGGCAGTGATTATATATGGCTTGTTCTTTTTGGCACTTGTCGCGGTGGCGGTGGTCGACCTTCGCACGATGGAAA
>CAYJJR010000102.1:0-7627 GCA_964370565.1 uncultured Oscillospiraceae bacterium
GGCGATACTCGCCATTTTGTTGTTCTTGTTTAACGGGAGGTGTTCAATGCTTTTTTTTAATATGGACTTCATCTATATAAATAATTTAGGAGGAAACAATGGCAGATTATAAAGCTATGTACTACTATCTTGCGGGAAGAATGGCAACCGCTATCGATGCGCTTGAAGCAACGACCGGCGCTCTTGTCGAGATTACCGAAAAACTTAAGCAAGCCGAAAGAACAACGGAAGAGATGTTTATGAACAGCGAAGAAACCGTTATTAATATTATTGAAGGTAGAACAAAAAAAGAAAACGATGACAAAAAATAAACAAGCAAACTTTGTTGAAGGCGGAAAGCTCTATATAGTTCCAACCCCAATAGGAAATTTAAGCGACCTCTCAAAGCGAGTTGAAAACACGCTCAAGGATGTAGACTTTGTCGCGGCGGAAGACACAAGGGTCACGCTTAAACTGCTTAACCATCTGGGGCTCAAAAAACAAATTATAAGCTGCTATAGCCAAAATGAGGAATACAAAACGATTGAAATTGTCGAGCGGCTTAAAAACGGCGAGAGTTGTGCGCTTTGTTCTGACGCCGGAACGCCCGCTATAAGCGACCCGGGGGAGAAACTTGTGTCGGCGGCTCTTGATGAAATGATAACGGTCGTTCCGCTTGCCGGGCCTTGTGCCGCCGTTACAGCAATAAGCGCTTGCGGGCTAAACACAGGGCGGTTTGTGTTCGAGGGGTTTATTCCTGTTTCCAAAAGGCGCAGAAATGAAAGGCTCGACGAGATAAAAAACGAGACGAGGGCGATTGTGTTTTATGAAGCGCCACACAAGCTTAAAGCTACCATTAAAGATCTTTTGGAGATTTTCGGCGGCGAGCGACGGATTACCGTTGCACGGGAACTTACAAAACTCCACGAAGAGATTATACGAACCAATCTTTATGATTTGAATAGTATGTATGAAGAAAAAGAACCAAAGGGCGAGTTTGTGCTTGTGCTTGACAGCGTTTTAAAAGGCGACGTTTTAGACGACGAAGTTTCGCTGGACGACGCGGCGCAACAGGCGCTTAAACTTGTAAGCGCCGGCGAAAGCATGACAGTCGCTTGCAAAAAAATTGCGAGCGAAACGTCTTTTTCAAAAAATGAAATTTACACAGCAGTATCTAAACTTCGCGACAACGAGTAATAATACGATGGTTGAATTATATTGAAACAAGGAACTAACATATGAAACTAGCGGCTATATCGGACACCCACGGAAACAAAAATATCCTTAAACAGTTTTGTGAAAAGTTTAAAACAACAGACGTCATTATCCATTTGGGAGACGGCTATTCCGATTACTGTCATGTTAAAAACGACTATCCAAACCTTGTTTTTGTAACGGGGAACAACGACTTTTCAAGCGACCAACCATTACTTCGTTTTTTTGAACTGGAGGGTGTGAAGATTTTGGCGGTTCACGGAAACGGCTACGGCGTTAAACGAAACCTAGAACGACTTAAAAATTTAGCAAAGAAAAAAGGCGCAGACATCGTTCTTTTCGGTCACACACATGTTTCGCACATAAGCTTTGAAGAGGGCATCTATCTTTGCAACCCGGGAGCTGCGTGTTACGGCGGTTTCGCCGAGGCATTTGCGGTTTATATCGAAAAGATAGACGATAAAATAAAATGCTGTTTAGTGGAGATTGATTAAGTATTTTGATTTTAAAGGAGAAAACTATGCCTACAATTAGTATGTTTTACGGAATTATTATAAAAATGTATAACAATGACGAACACAACCCTCCACATTTCCACGCTACCTATCAAGGATTTAACGCAACATTTAATATGGAAGGCGACATGTTAGAAGGCAATATGCCAAAAAAACAAGTTAAACTTATAGCAGCTTGGGCAACGTTACACAGCGACGAGTTACTAGCCAACTGGGAGCTCGCTATTGCTGAACAACCATTATATAAAATTGAGCCTTTAAAATAAGGAGACCGTTATGGATATCATTTATGACGAAAAAATAAAAGACTATATTTACACATCGTCAAAACCTAAATGGAAAGTTAAAAACGTTGTGGCAAAAAACGATTACACCATGATTATTACGTTTGAAGATAATATAAAAAAAGTATACGACGCAAAAAACTTAATAGCTAAAGATATATACAAACGTCTAAACGATATAGATTTCTTTTTAACTGCTAGAGTTTTCGGAGATAGCGTTATATGGAATGACGAAATTGACATAGCTCCCGAGTTTTTGTATGAAAACAGTGTTGAGATATAGCTTTAAATTTATAAAAATCAAATGAGGTCCTTCATGATTACAACGTTACTTTTAAACCCGTGTATCGACAAAACGATGGTTTTTTCGGGTGACATCAGCCACAGGGGCACAAACGTTGCGCAAAGGGTTTTGGACGACGCTTCGGGCAAGGGCCTTAACGTCTCTCTTGTTATGCGCAACTTCGGCGAACAAACACAGATTGTCGGTTTTTCATACGATAACTTTTCGTTGCACCAAAATAGAATGGAAAGCAGGGACATACCTTTTTATTCGATTAAGCAAAACGGCGCGACGCGAACCAACGTTAAAATATTTGAAGAAGATTTCGGTGAGATGACTGAGTTTAACGAAAAGGGAAACGAAGCACCTCTTGAAGATTTTGAAAAGATATACAATCTATGTGAAAAATCCGTTTCAAAAAGTTTTGCGTTTGTAATAACAGGAAGCGCGCCCCCTAACATGCCAAAAGATTTCTACGCGCGACTTGTGGAGCTTGGCAACAAATTTGGCGCGGTGACGGTGCTTGACGCGCGCGGCGAGATTATGCGCCTTGGCATCGAAAAAAAACCGACTATCATAAAGCCCAATCTTTTGGAACTTTCCGAGATAGTCGGGAGAGAGATTAAGGATCGCCAAGACATGATTGAACAATGTCAAAGAATTGTTGCAAGCGGTGTTAAATATCTTTGTCTGTCACTCGGAAAAGACGGCGCAATGCTGTTCACTAACGACACAATCTACAAAGGCGAGGCGGTTGACGTGACGGTTAAAAGCCTTCAAGGCGCCGGGGATTCGATGGTGTCGGGGCTTCTATTGGGGCTTAAAAAGCAAGTGTCAAATAGGGATCTTTTACGCTATGCCCTTGCGGTTGCCGCCGGAACTGTGCGAAAAACCGGCACGAATTTTTGCGAAACATCAGATTTTGAGGAACTCTATCCCAAAACAAACGTCACCGAGATTGGTATTGAATAAAAAACACAAAAAAGTAGAGGCAAACCGCCTCTACTCAGGGTGTAAAAAAAGGTGCACCCTCAAAAATGTTGCACAAATAAAAAGGTTGTGTGTAGGGACAGGGCTTGCCCCTGTCCGAGATATTGTGCATACACTGCTTTTTCGGACAACCGCAAGGGTTGTCCCTACGATAAGCAATTATTGTTTTGTGCAAACGGTATACAACCGTTTTTTTGACGAAACACAATTTTGCAATAGAGGTTTTTCGACAGTCTGAGCAGAGGCAAACCGTCTCTGCTCTTTTTTTCTTTATTATTTATTCTTTTTTGATCTAACTTGATTAGACAAAACGGCTTTTCTAAGACGCAGGTTTTTCGGTGTTACCTCAACCAACTCGTCGTCCGTTATAAATTCAAGACAGTTTTCAAGGCTTAAAACTCGCGGAGGGGTAAGCCTTAACGCGTCGTCCGAACCGGAGGCACGTATGTTTGTCATCTGCTTTTTCTTACAAACGTTAACCGCAAGATCTTCGGCTTTTGGGTTTTCGCCGACTATCATTCCTTCGTAAACCGGAGTTCCCGCTCCGATAAACAGCGAACCCCTATCCTGTGCACCAAAAAGACCATAGTTCGTCGCCTCTCCGCTTTCGTATGCGACAAGCGACCCTGTAAGGCGTTTTGAAATAGCCCCTTTAACGGGAGCGTATTTTTCAAAAACCGTGCTCATAATTCCCTCGCCGCGTGTCGAGGTCAAAAACTCGCTTCGATATCCGAAAAGTCCCCTTGACGGTACAAGGAAACGGATCTTCATTCGGCTTCCCTGTTGAGTCATCTCGACAAGCTCGCCTTTTCTCGAACCCAAAGCTTCCATAACGCTTCCCATGCTTTCGCTCGGAACATCACACACTACGTGTTCAATAGGTTCGCAAAGTTCGCCTTCAATCTCTTTATACAAAACTTTTGGAGCTCCAACGATAAATTCATATCCCTCGCGGCGCATATTTTCAATTAAAATAGAAAGATGCATCTCGCCACGTCCGGCTACATTAAAACTTTCGGTGCTGTCCGTTTCGGAAACTCTAAGAGAAACGTCTTTAAGAAGTTCTTTGTAAAGCCTGTCGCGGAGGTGGCGCGACGTTACATATTTACCCTCACGCCCCGCAAAAGGACCGTTGTTGACCGAAAACGTCATCTCAACGGTAGGTTCGCTTATCTTTACAAACGGAAGCGCCTCTATGGCGTCGGGGGAACAAATAGTGTCCCCTATAGTAATTTCCGAAACCCCCGAAAGACAGATTATCTCGCCCGCTTTGGCTTCCTCCACCGGAACGCGTTCAAGCCCTTCGATAGTGTACAAATTAACCGCTTTCGCCTTATAGTTTGGGTGTGCTCCGTGGTATTCGGTTATCGTAATCTCTTGGTTTTTCTTGATAGTTCCGCGTTCGATCTTTCCTATACAAATTCTGCCGACATATTCGTTATAGTCAATAGAACTAACAAGCATCTGGGTAGCTCCGTCGATATCAACTGCGGGGGGCGTCATGTGTGAAAGAATTGTATCAAACAACGGATCTAGGTTTTCAAAAGGACCTTTTGGGGAAAGCGACGCAGTTCCGTCACGTCCCGAACAAAAAATTACGGGGCTGTCGAGTTGGTCATCATCCGCGTTTAGTTCAAACAGAAGTTCCAAAACCTCGTCAACCACTTCGTAGATACGCTGGTCGGGGCGGTCGATCTTGTTGATTACAACGACAACGCGGTGTCCCATCTCGAGCGCTTTTGAAAGAACAAATCTTGTTTGAGGCATCGGGCCTTCGGCGGCATCAACTAAAAGCACAACACCGTTAACCATCTTTAATACACGCTCAACCTCTCCGCCGAAATCGGCGTGTCCCGGCGTGTCGATTATGTTTATCTTTGTATCGTCGCGATATACGCTTGTATTTTTTGCGAGAATTGTTATACCTCTTTCGCGTTCGAGGTCGTTGCTGTCCATAACCCTCTCGGCGACGACTTGGTTTTGGCGGAACGTTCCGCTTTGTTTAAGCATCTCGTCTACAAGCGTTGTTTTGCCGTGGTCAACGTGTGCGACGATGGCAATGTTTCTTAAATCTTCTCTTAGCATTTAAACTCCTAATAATTAAATAAAATCCTTATATTTCAGCCCTATAAATTATACACTAATATTATGTTATTTCAAGCAAAATTAACAAGGTTTGGGCAAATAGACACGAAACACGTATTTATTTATCTGATTTTGTAAAATGTGGTATTATATACGCAAAAAAAGCTTAATATTATTATCTGCAAAAACAAAAAAATATCTTGAATATTGGAAAAAAACAAAAGTTGTGTCCACATAAAACCACATAAAAAAACCGACAATGTTTCGGAAACACCAAAACTCCGTCGGTTTTCAAGCTTTAAGCAAAGCATTAAATTATATTATTTAAATTCACGCCTAAAGGCGTTTGAAACTATTAACTTCTTTCAAAGACCGTGAACTATTCAGCGATTAGTTCACCGATCTTTTTGTAGAAAGAGCTATCGCTATCCTCTGTAACACAAAGAACTTTTTGCGAATAATCAAGAGCGAGAAGCGCAAGAAGCGATTTAGCGTCTACGATAACTGTTTCTGTGTGAATGCCGATGTCTCCCGGAAAAGCCACTGCCATGTCGTTTAGTTTTTGAATGTCTTTCATTCCGTTAATTTTGATTTCTTTTACCATTTGTCACTACCTCCTACAAATTTGGTATTTATATCAACTGCAAAGTCATTGTCGCTTTGCACAATCATATTGTATGCTATTTGTGCAACTTTGTCAACCACTTCGTCAAATGTTCTATATTTGCACCACATTAATAGTGCAACATCAACATGATATGTTGATGTTGCATAGAATTAATGGATTTTTTATGTCTGATAAAAAAACAGATTGTTAACTGACGACACAATGCGACGTTTTGCGCCCCAAACCGATTTGTCATAAACTTAACAATCAGATTTTACTTTTAGCGTTATTAATGTGGAATTCGACATATCTCGGAAAACCCGATAAAAGTGGTAGAAAATTTGTTGGTAACATAGTTTGCGCTGTTGCTTTTAAGAATGCCGTCGTCCCTTGTTCGGTCGAGAAGCGGCACAGTCATAACCACCTTTGTTCCAACCCCAAATTCGCTCGACACGACAAGCGTTCCTCCGTGGAGCCGCGCTACCGCTACCGCAATCGAAAGCCCAATTCCAAGCCCCGGGCGAAGTTCCCCCTGTTCGCTGTACGGCGAGGTTGAAAAATACGGCCTGAAAATCTGTTTAAGATTTTCAGGTTTGATACCGGCGCCCTTATCCGTTATCGTAATTACGGCGTTAGTTCCTTTTTCTCTTAACGTTACTTTAATCTCGTTGTCGTCGCGCGTGTATTTATATGAGTTTAACAGCACCGCAATAATCGCGTGTTCGACAAGTTCACGGTCCACAAAAACAGGTATGCTCTTTTCGGGCACAAAACATCTTATTTTAATAGGCAGGTCAACAATAATCTTTGCTGCTTCACAAAGCGACGACATCAAACTTGAAAGATCTATCATCTTCTTGTTAAGAACTAACGACCCGGTCGTTACGCGCGAAAACATAACCGCATCTTGAGATCTTTTAAGAATTTTATAACCTGTCCGCATTATCTCGTCGATGTCTTCCGACGTTTGCTTGTCCTCTATGATGTTTGATATTCTTGCTGTTCTAATAAAAAGATCGGTCGTGTCCTCCCTTGTGATTGCCGAAAAGATGTCTATCCCATCAAGGTTTTCCAACATCCGAACATCTTTTGCTGAGTTTGCATAAAAAGCTACAAAAAAATCCCCTATCTCAACTACGCTCACACTAGCTTGATTATGAGGAAAAGAAAATGCCGAAAGACTTATGCTTCCTTTAGATTTGATATCTAAAATTATCTGTTGTTTATCATATAAATCATAAAGCACTGAACCTTTTGCGAAAAACGAGGTACTGTTTAAATCATTATTTTTCCATAGAAGATTGAATTGTTTGTCGGTAATCTCGACATTAGATGTGCTGTTTTGGAAGAGAGAAATTATCTGTTCTAAATTTTTATCCATATACTTCCCCTTTTTTATTTTTCTACATGTTGCAAACATCCTTTTTTCGCTAGTTTTATTGTAACATAGATTAATACTAATATTAACATTTTTTTTAACTTAATTTGTCGAAATGCAGAATATTTTCAAGAAAATTTAGCAATTTTACAGATATTTTGTTGTTTATAGTTGCTTTTTGACTGTTTATATTTTATATAGTGTATAATTACAATAAAATGAAACAATAAAAAAATTATGAAATATCTGTAATTTGCGATTGACTTTAAACGTTAAATATAGTAAAATAAC
>CAYJJR010000103.1:0-7513 GCA_964370565.1 uncultured Oscillospiraceae bacterium
CTTAAGTAATATAAAATACACAATTAAAACCGACTGATTTTTACAGTTTTGTCGATTAATTGATATATTATCACAGCCAAAAACCAATTGTTTACATGTTTTTTAAAAACAAAAAACCTCCGACTTCAAAAAGTCGTCAAAAAAACCTCCGACTTCAAAAAGTCGTCAAAAAAACCTCCGACTTTAAAAAGTCGTCAAAAAAACCTCCGACTTTAAAAAGTCGTCAAAAAAAACTCCGACTTTAAAAAGTCGTCAAAAAAAAACCCCCGACTTTTGTCGAAGATTTTTTTAAAAAACTATGTAGTTATTTTTTGCCGAGTTCCTCTGCGCAATCTTGACAGACCGGTTTTTCAAGATGCGAGATCAAGCCTTCGGTTTTTTTGCAGAAGATGCAAGATTGTTGGCTTCTTTTTAAAACGATGGTATCCCCTTCTGTGTAGATTTCAACATAACCTTTGTCTTGGATACCGAATTGACGTCTGATGTCGATTGGAAGAACTACGCGTCCTAATGCGTCGAGTTGACGAACTATTCCTGTTGATTTCATAATTTTTGCTCCTCTTTTCTAAAAAATAAAAATAATATAAATAAAATATTAACCACGGTGGTGATACATGATTAACTATTTATTTTGTATAATGATTGCGGCGTCTTTTATATATGCAATTCCAAGCGGAAACCTCAAAGAGGTTACAGACGCGGTTTTAAACGCGGGACAGGGCGCAACACAACTTTGTTTGCAGATCTTCGGAACGCTTATACTTTGGAGCGGGATAATGAAGATTGCAAGTCGTTCGGGGCTTTGCGAAGCCGCAAGTAAACTGTTGTATCCGATAACCGGAATTTTGTTTAAAGGTCTTAAACAAAAATCCCCCGAAGCGTTAAACTTTATAACCATGAACATAACCGCTAATCTTTTGGGATTGGGTTCTGCCGCAACGCCTATGGGGCTTGCCGCTATGGGAAGCCTTGATAAGATAAACGACACGCCCGACAAAGCGTCCGATTACATGATTACGTTTGTCGTTATGAACACGGCGTCTATACAACTTCTTCCGACAACCGTCGCAACGTTTAGAACGTTAGCGTCAAGCAAAGATCCGCTCGAGATAGCCGTTCCGGTAATCGTGACGTCGTTTTGTTCGGTTTTTGTTGCGGTTTTTGTTGCTAAAGTAATAAATAAGATTAGCGCAAAAAGTAAAAAGCTTTAGCACCCGACAAACGTCGGTTTTGTATAATTTGAAAGGACACGGAATAAAGATGAATATATCAAACAGTTTTATACCGATAATTGTGTTTTTAATCGTCGCTTTCGGAACGTTTAAAAAAATAAAAGTTTTTGAAGCGTTCACCGACGGGGCAACAGAGGGCGCGGCGGTTATTCTTAAAATCATACCACCGATATTTGCTATCATGCTTGCTATCGAGATGTTTAGCGCAAGCGGAGCGTTAGAGGCGGTTTCAAACCTGTTTTCGCCGATAACGTCGGCGTTTGGCATACCGCAAGAGGTAACCTCGCTTATGATAATTCGCCCGATATCGGGAGCGGGAGCCCTCGCCATGTTTAAAGACATCTTAACCGATTATGGGCCCGACTCGTTTATAGGAAGGGTTGCCTCGGTTATGCAAAGTTCAACCGAAACGACATTTTTCGCAATAGCTATGTACTACAGTTCGACACGCGCAACCAAAACAAAACACACGCTTTTTGCCGCACTTTGCGGAGACTTTACGGGATTTGTCCTGTCGGTCATAACCGTTTTGATTTTTCTTTACTAGTACAAACGGTTACTTTAAAACCGGAAAAAATTTAACCGCAAACAGTTCAATGAACTTTAATCAATTTAGTTATATTTATTAGTTTTGTTGATTAAGATAAATTGATCAAGCGTTGCAATTTAGCGCTTTAAACAGTTAATTTTTGCTTGATGATATATATATTTTAACATAAAAAAATAAAAAAGCAATATTTATTGTAAAAATTTTCTTTAATTTTGTCATAAAACGCAAAAAAATGAGTATTTAAGCGTATATTTTTAATTAAATTAGTTTTTAAACGTTTTTGTTGACAAATCTACCCTTTTTGTATAAATAGAAAAAGATAGGCATATTTATTAATAATTATACATAAAAATTATTAAAACTTATGGACTAACGGTTATTGGTTGTATGTTTTGCGGAATAAAAAAAATATTGAATTTTAAGAAAGGAAGTTAGTTTTGGATATGAGGGTTAACATAAAGTGTATCAAAGCGACAACCGTTTTGTTTTTCTTGGTGGTTTTTCTTTGTTCGTGTTCCGAAAAACAAAACGAAATAGTTGCATTTAAACAGTTTTCGGAAGGAACGTTTATGTTTGTCGGCACAGCCGATTTCAACAAAAACGAATACACGATACAAGCCAACCATTATGGCAGACACAACAGTTGTATAAAGTTTCTTTCGCCCGAAAACGTAAACGGACTTGAGCAAACGATTTTATCCGATAAAATAAACTCGTCTTTTTTAGGGGTCGAGTTTGAAAAGTCGATTGACTTTGCCCCCGAATCAACGCTTATATACGCGTTTAATCGGTTTATGAACGAGGTTTACACCGCCGGACAAACCGAAGATCTAAGCGGCTTTGTTCTAAGCGAGAGAGCAAACGGCGAGCAAGAATTTACAAACGACCAAAACAACAGCGTTGTTTTTAAAGGGGAAATTCCGACAAAGCTTGTTTTTTCAAACGGCAACACAACGGTTGAGGTAACAAAATTTGAGTATGTGGAATAATTACAGGGGACTGTAACGAAATTGCTATACTGCACAAAAACGGTAGGGGCGAAGGTCGCCCCTATTCCAATCACCCCAAAAAGCAACAAAAAAGTTTTGAAAATATGTTACCCAGAAAAGAACAACCAATCAAGTTTTTTGCAGTATACAGTTTATAAAGCGCAAAAAACGGGGCGGGTTTTTAGGGCGTGTGTCGCCCTAAATCGTTTAGGGGGGAGATGGGGGGTGGGACCAGTGGGGGAGAGTCGAAACTCCCCCAGGTTCCCCTGACAAAAATGATAAAAACGTTTGAAAGAAATCAATTATAGTTTTGTGCAAAATGCCAAAGTATATTTTTTCAATAGAGGTTTCACGACAGTCTGAAGCACTGCCTTTCGGCAGAGCTTATATTTTTTTCTATTTGATTATTTAACATTTAAAACCTATAATAAAAGATGATAGTTTAACCACACAACTTTCAACCGAAAAGAGGTTTTAATATGAAACAGTTCACGATAACCAAACAGGACGACGGTCAACGATTAAATCGATTTTTGGAAAAATGCGTTCCGTTGCTCACGCTTGGAATGATGCATAAATCTTTGAGAACAAAGCGAATTAAAATTAACGGCAAACGTTGCGAAGCGGCGACACGACTTAAAGAAGGCGACGTAGTCTCGCTTTATTTGAATGATGAATATTTCGCAAAAACAAAAACCGATAAATCGCGCGGTTTTAAACTCGCCTCGAAAACTATCTCGTTTGTATACCAAGATCAAAACATAGCGCTCATCTCGAAACCTGCCGGCGTTCTTGTCCACGAGGACAAAAACAATTTTGGCGACACGCTTATAAACCGTTTTTTGCGTTACCTTAACGACAACGGCGAATACACTGAAGACGACGGTTCAAGTTTCACGCCGGCGCTTTGTAACAGGCTTGACAGGGGAACGTTTGGTATCGTTATCGCGGCGAAAACTCCCGAAGCGCTAAAAGAGATAAACGATATAATTAAACACCGAAAGATAGAAAAAACCTACTATGCGACAACGTATAAAGCTCCACCCAAAAACGGAGTTTATACGGCTTATCTTTTTAAAGACGAAAAGAAAAACGAAGTTTTTATATCCAAAACGCAAAAGCCGGGGTATAAACTAATTCAAACCGGCATAAAAACGGTTGCTCAAAAGGACGGTCTTTTCCTTGTGGAGATAGCGCTTATAACCGGGCGCACACACCAAATAAGGGCCCATCTCGCATATCTTGGCTGTCCGATACTCGGTGACGGAAAATACGGCAACGGAACAATCAACAAGCGATATGAAATAACAAGACAAGCCCTTTGCGCATATAAGCTTAAATTTTTGGGGAACTTAAATAAAGACGGAGTTTTAAACTATCTTGTCGGAAAAGAATTTGAGATTAGCGACATATGGTTTGTTGAGAAGTTTTTTAAATAATAAATAGATTGACACACTAACAAAACCGCCGAAAAATTTCGGCGGTTTTGCTTATACAGTGGTGTTTAGTCACAACGTGAATATATTATTTTTTGTCGTCTTCCATAAGCGCTTTGAACGAAGACGCAAGCCCCGCAAGGTTTTGAAGTTCGCTTGGGATAATTATCTTGGTGGCTTGTCCGTCCGCAACGTTTTGGAGCGCTTCAAGGCCTTTAATTGCGATAACCGCTTGGCTTGGGTTAGACTCGTTTATCATCTTGATACCTTCGGCAACTGCGTTTTGAACCTGTTTAATCGCTTCCGCTTCACCTTCGGCTTCTTTTATCTTTTGTTCGCGCACAGCTTCGGCGCGAAGGATTGCGGATTGTTTTTCCGCTTCCGCAACAAGTATAAGGCTTTCTCTTTGGCCTTCCGCTTCAAGGATTTGGCTGGTTTTAACGCCTTCGGCGCGAAGAATGTTTTCACGGCGTTCACGTTCCGCTTTCATCTGTTTTTCCATAGCTTCTTGGATTTCGGCGGGCGGTATGATGTTTTTAAGCTCAACACGATTAACCTTGATTCCCCATTTATCTGTGGCTGTGTCAAGTATCGCCGTTATCTTTGTGTTTATTACGTCGCGGCTTGTAAGCGTTTGGTCAAGGTCAAGTCCGCCGACGATGTTTCTAAGCGTCGTAGACGTTAGGTTTTCAATCGCGTCGATAGGTCTTTCAACACCATACGTATAAAGTTTAGCGTCGGTAACTTGAAAGAAAACTATGTCGTCTATCTTCATTGTAACGTTGTCTCTTGTTATAACCGATTGTGGTTTAAAATCTTTGACTTGTTCTTTAAGCGAAACGACCTTTGCAACCCTTTCGATAAAAGGAATTTTAAAGTGTATTCCGGTGTTCCAAGTTGCTCGATATGCCCCGAAGCGTTCGATAACGTAAACCGTTGCTTGCGGAACTATCTTGACCGTTGAAATCAAAACTATAAGCAAAATAATAACCAACAGCAACCCAACAATTAATTCAACCATTTTTAATTCTCCCCAATTTTTTTAAATTTAATTTATTGACTGAACGGTGAACTTAACACCGCTTAGTGACAAGATTTTAACCTTTGAACCGGCCGGTATAATCTCTTGGTCGTTTGCCGAAACCGCCGCCCAAGTTAGACCGTTTATCGAAATTCTGCCCTCGCCGGCGTCGTTGTCTATCTCTGTTATGACAACCCCTGTTTTGCCGATGTTCATGTCCGCGTTGGTCGGGACTATCGAAACTTTCATTTTCTTTGAAAGAATCGGGCGAAGTATTAAAAGCGAAACTATCGACACGACTAAAAACAAAGCGATTTGAACTCCGATTGACATCCCGAAAAACGCCAACAAAAGCGCAACAAAACTTCCGATTATACACCAAAGCGCAACCAGTTGTTCGGTCAACACTTCGACGATTATAAAGACCACCAACAAAACTATCCAAACGATACTCATATATTCTAACATAATAAACCCTTCTTTCTTGTTATGTGTTTTGTGTTATAAATCTCCGCCTTATGGCGAATATATATATTATAGAATAACTCAAACTTTACAAAAAGACAACCCCGACAAAAAGCAGAGTTGTTTCGGTTTTGTGAATTTTTCTAGGCTATCTTTTGGTTTAGCTTAATTCCAAAACGATTTCAACCGCTTTTTCTATATATTCCGAAAGCGAAAGCTCCATAGTTCCGGCAACATACGTGTTACATTTGTTTATCGGTATCAAAACCTTTTGCGCCGCGCTTTTTGATATGGCTTTTGCGATGTTCGGGGTAATCTCGCCTACAAGCGAGTTTGCCGAGATTATTCCGATTGGGCCAATTATAACGTCGGCGGTTTTGCTTGCGAACACTACGGGGTTTTCCCCTGTTGCGCTTTGTTTTGCGCCGGCTTTTATCATGGCAGAGGTCGCGACCGAGTTTGTGCCTACGGCGGTTATCTCGAACTGTTTCGGGCTTTGCGAAAGACGTTCGATAATCTCTTTTCCAATTCTTCCGCCTTGGCCGTCGATAACTAATATCTTCATGTGTTTTTATCCTTTGTAAAATTTTCTGTTAGTTTGTTTGTGGCATATCTTAAATATTTCGATAGATATCGATAAGCTTATACAAACCGGCTTCGCTTGTAAGAACCGCTTTAATCTCGTCGCCGTTTCTTGTCAAAACAAAGTCGGTTTTATCAAGATATCCAAAACGAATTCTCAAAATTTTCGGGTTGTTTGAATTTATGTTTTCAAAATTAACCGACAGATAAAAACCCGATTTTATTTCGTCGATATTCCTTTTTATGTTTTTTGTATCTTTAATCTTAATCGACAGCGTTTTTTCAAACGATGCCAAAAGTTTTACCGAATAAAATTCGTCGATTTCGCAAACAATGTCATGTTCGTTTTGTTTTCCCACGCGAAAACCTTTGACATATCGCGAGATGTTTTCGGGCAAAACTGTGCGTATAAGTTTTTCGGTTACATTTGTCGACACGTTGGTTTGTTTAATCTTGAAATTTCTTGACTTTGACGTTATGTTTCCGTTTAATATGTTTTGCCACGAGTTTATAACGATGTCAACCACACAATATCTCAACGGATGGTTTTTGACAAGCTCGGTCGCAACCGCTCTTATGCGTTCGGTTGGCACATCTTGATATGGTTTTTTTAATCTGTCGTTTGTCAAAGATTTTTGCCTCTTTGTTTTATCGTTTTGTTATTATAGAGGTATCGTGTTATCGCCAAGACTACACACAATCTTTTTATTTGTGCAACATTTTTTAGTTGGAGATTTTTTGACACCCTGCGGGAGGATAATATCCTCCCCTACCGTTTGAGTTTTAAAAGCAACTAAGACTACCGCCTTTAATTCTAAATTTCTACAACGTACGTATAGCTTCAAGCGGAGACAGTTTTGTCGCGCGAAACGCCGGAGAAATCCCGGCAACCGTTCCGACAAGAATGGCGAACGAAACACCAAGCGCCGAAAGCCAAAGAGGAATAACCGAAATTCCGCCGTCCCCCATAAAACTGTTTATTAAAAACGATATGCCAAAACTTAAAGCAAGCCCCAATGTTCCGCCGACAAGCCCAATCATTCCGGCTTCGACCAAAAACATCGTCCGAATGTTTCCAAGGCTACAACCGAGAACCTTAAAAATCCCTATCTCTTTTGTGCGTTCAAATATGCTCATTAACATGGTATTTGCAATTCCTATAGCCGCGACAAAAAGCGAAACAGAACCAATTCCGGCAAGGACATATTGGATAATTCGCGACTGTTCTTGCATAGCTT
>CAYJJR010000104.1:0-7442 GCA_964370565.1 uncultured Oscillospiraceae bacterium
TTCGACAGTCTGGGCTCTCCCTTTGGGAGAGCTGTCACGAAGTGACTGAGAGGGTTTTTTGCAATATATCTAAAAAAATAAATAATTTAAAAATCATTATGTTTATGCAAACGGTATACAACCGTTTTTTTGACGAAGCACAATTTTGTGATAGGGGTTCTTCGACAGTCTGAGCGGACAGATTTAAAAAAATCTGTCCGCTTTTTTATATTAGATGTAGCTTCAAAAGCTCCGCCTTAATGCGGAGTTTATTTACACAAATCATTCAAAGCTTGTTTTGATATACCGCCTTCTAAAACTGATACTATTTTCGAATCGTTAATCCATACCGCGCAAGGACACGTCACAACGCCAAGCCTTTTTGCTAGCCCGTCCGATTTATATGTATCGATTGGGGTAACTTTGATGTTGCTGTTTTCGTTGCCAAAATCCTCAAAAATCGGCAACAGTTCACGGGAAGCGGCGTCTGAAGCGTTGTAGATATAAACTAACGAAGGTTTTCCGTGGTTTAACAGTTGTTCTTCATAGATTTCGGATTCCGCTATATATTTTTCGGCGCTATATCCGGCAATCGCTCCGTCGCCAACTGCGGTTGCAACTTGTTTCAAAAACTTTGCTCTGACATCGCCCGCTCCGAAAACGCCTTGTATATTTGTTTCCATCTTTTCGTTTGTTAAAAGTTGTCCCGCACGGTCCATGTCGAGCATACCTTTAAAAATCTCGGTGTTCGGAACATAACCGATAAACAAGAAACAACTATCAACCTTTACCGGTATCTTTTCGTTTGTCTTAACATTTTTCAACACCACCGAATCGAGATGTTCGTCTCCCTCGAAGCTGTCCACAACGGTATTCCAAACAAACTCCATCTTTGGATTTGCCAAAGCTTGGGCTTTTGCGATTTCGTTGCAATCCATCTTGCCCGTGTCGTGCATAACCGAAACGATGACTTTTGTTGCAAACTTGGTTAAGAACATTCCTTCTTCGATAGCGGCGTCTCCGCTTCCGATGACCATAACGGTTTTGTCGGAATTTGCGGCGGCGTCACAAGTAGCGCAAAACGAAATTCCTTTATCATAAAGATATTTGTCTTCGTTAGCAGCTCCCGTCAAACGCGGCTTTCCTCCGCTTGCAACGATTACAACCTTTGCTTCATACGTTGTTCTGAATGTTTCTACCTTTTTGATTTCTCCCGAAAGATCAACCGATTTAACGTCGGTGAGTTTAAATTTAACGCCAAATCTTTTCGCTTGTTTTTGGAAAGAATTCATTAATTCGATTCCGGAAGAACCCTCGGGAAATCCCGGATAGTTTTCAATCTCTGAAGTATATGTCGCAAGCCCGCCCACAAGCGCTTTTTCGATCAAAAGCGTTTTAAGCTTCGCGCGTCCACAATATATTCCTGCGGTCATGCCGCCGGCACCACCGCCAATAATCACTACATCATATTGCTCTATTTTCTTTTCCATGAGTCGTCCCTTTCTTTGTATGATACTTATATCAGGTAAACACAGGTTGCTTTAAATTAAATTATAACAACCGTTTGTCTACCTGATATCTGTACATTTTTACATAAAAAACTTTGCAAGCAGTTTACTACCGAAATAAGCGCCTATTAATAAAAATAGAGCAAAAACCCAACCGGACAACGAAAACGCCGATATCGCCGAGAAAAATGCTCCGATGTTACAGCCAAGCGCAAGCCTTGCTCCGTAACCCATAAGTAACCCGCCAAGAATAGCGGCAACAACCTGTTTAACAGATTTAATCTTTTTAAACTTAAACTGTGAAGCAAGCAGAGTTGAAAGAAGCGCGCCAAATATAATTCCAAGGTTACGAATTGAACCGCCGTCCGCAAAAAAACCGCTAGCAAGGGTACTTTGTGCTTTTTCCGAAGCAAAGTATGCCCAAGAGCTTACGTCGCCACCAACCAGTTCAAAAACCCAAGCGCCCCAGTTTGCAAACGTGCTTGTAACGCCCCAAGCGCTCCCAAGCGACGCTATGTGTGCAACTTGAAAAACCGCAAGCAAAACCGCGCCCGCAACATATGTCAACGGTTCTGACAATATCTTTTTATAGATTGGATTTTTTCCAAGATCAATAAAAAATTGTTTCAAAGAAAATCCCCCCTACTTTGTTTTCTCGATAATGATTTCCCATTCGCCGTCGTCTACTTCTTCGATTTCTACGTTGTGTCCTTGTTTTCTAACCCATTCCGGAACATTTTTCATAGCACAGCTATGATCAATAGCAACTAAAAGAACGTCGCCAACCGCAATTTCCGCCAATTTTTTTTCCGTTTTCATAAGAGGTACCGGACAAGCCTCGCCTAAACAATCTAAAGTGAATTCTGCCATTTTTCTAATCTCCTCATTAATATAATTTTTATTGTTTTTTTATTCTGCACTACCCATTTTTTTCTTTTGCCATTTAATTGCCGCAATGTATAGAAGAACTATAATTGCAAATTGAACTACTAAAGCGCCAAACCAACCGAACACATCGGGCAAAAACACCTTAGGCGCATTTTCGTTTAATGTGCTCCAAAACGCTCCAACGTCGTGGGCTCCCCACAAAGTTCCTGCAACGAAAAAGACCAGCGACAACATCTGCATCGTAAAGCCTTCTCCGACGCGCATAACCGTTCCCGAGGCGCAACCGCCCGCTATAACCATTCCAATGCCGAACATGACTGCCCCGAGCAAAAGCGGAATACCAATCGGCGCAACGCTTAGCATATTCATGCTTTGGTCACCCGAAAGTTCTGCCCCAAGCTTTAGCGCAAAAAATCCTACGCTTCCGAGAGACAACGCTACCAACACCGCACGGGTAACCGATGTGCTCCCTGTTATCCAAGGATCTCGAAATGCTGCCGTGAAACAAAACCGCGAACGTTGCAAGATATATCCGAATATAATTCCGAAAGCCCAATATACCGGAAGTTTGCTGTTTCCAACCGAAAGGTAATATCCAAACGCCACTATCGCAACAATCAATATGATTGCATATGGTATCTGGCTCTTTTTCGGTTTTCTCGGCGTTCGTGCACGTTTCGTTTGCGTGGTTTGCTCTACTTTACTAATCTCTGAAATAAAAATCCCTCCTCTTTCTTTGCTTGTTAAAATTATATCATGTTTTTTTTGATTAGGTTAATCAAAAATTTAATAAAGCATTAGAAAAACTTATGACATTACACCAAAAACGTGTTATAATGATTTTAAATTGGTAGTGGGTAAAATCCCCCACCATTGGTAGGGGCAAAAACTACGTAGCCACAATTGTCCACACCCTTTAAATTTTATAACTAGCTATTATTATAGAATGGTTATAAAAATAAAATAGGTAGATATTTTGTTAGCAACATACATTGAAAAGGGGAACAGATGAACATCGGTCATATCGCATCATACATAGAGGTTGTAAAGCTCGGAAGCATATCCGCCGCCGCCGAAAAATGCAACTTAACTCAATCGGCATTAAGCCAACAAATTAGGGTTCTCGAAAAAAACTTCAACACTAAACTGCTTGACAGAAGTCATAAAGGCATTGTTCCAACCCATACGGGCGAGATTGCTTATAATCATTTTATATCTATGATGGAATCATACGTCAACATCTTTCAAGATATAGATAAGCTAACCTCTAACTGCGAAACGATTAAGATAATCTCAACAGCGTTCGCGTGTGCTTATGCCCTTCCGTGCACTTTTTACTATCTTAAAAACAAATACCCCGACTATTCTCTCGAAGTCGAAACGGCTCAAAGCGCTATTATCGAAGAGAAAATCTTAAAAGGCCAAGGGGATATGGGAATTATAGTCGGAAAAACAAGCGACAAAAGGTTGGCGTGTCAAAAAGTTTTTTCAGACGAATTTCTACTTGTGTGCAGTCCCCTGTTTGACATTCCCGAAAGCATTACTAAACAAGATATATATAACTATCAGTTTGTCATGCTCGCAAAACACTACCGTACCCAGCAAATTTTAATCGACCAACTTGCCGACAACGACATACAAGCGGAAAAGTTGAATGTGTTGTATTCGGTGGACACGGCAGAGGCTATGAAACTTTCGGTTATCAACGGGTTTGGCGTAGCTTTGTTGCCTTATATGGCAATAAAAAAAGAGTTGTATTATAAACAACTCAGGTTAGTTAAATGCGATGATTTAAAATTAGAAAGCAATTATTATTCTATAAAACAACAAAACACAAACAACGTTTGTATTGGCAAAGATAAAGTTATTAAATATATAGAAAAAATATTAAACCAAACTATCTGCTGATTGTTATCTCCCAAACTCCGTTGATAACTTCTACCGCGTTTTGTTTAAACTTGTTTAGCTTGCAAAAATCCGTAACGGCGGACAACGTGCAACTATGGTCGGTTATCAACATAATCTCTATGTCGTTTTCAAGTTTGTTTAATTTTGCTTGAAGTTTCATAATCGGCAAGGGACAGATATCCCCCAAACAATCAATTTTTATAGTTTTTTTATTTTCATTCATAATATTTTGTCCGTCTTGTTTTGTGATTTTTCTGTCATTATACCACACTTTAAATTAACAAGTAAAATCTATCTTAAAAATCGCTTTATTAAACAATTTAATAGAAATATCATTTATTTTATATAAGATTTATTTTATAATAAAACTACTTTTAAACTTAAATCAAGGAGAGCCAAAGTGATTATCAAAAATGCATCGGTTTATTGTGACGGCAAATTTATCACAAAGGATATCTATACCAACAACGGCTTTTTTAGCGAAATGTCGGGCGACGACGTCGTACTTGACGCCAAAGGCTTAAAAGCTATCCCCTCGCTAGTTGATATACACAGCCACGGAGCGGTAGGGTTCGATTATTCAAGTTGTACGGCGAGCGACCTTAAAAGTATAGCGGAATATGAAGCGAAAAGCGGCATATGCGCTGTTTGCCCTGCGAACGTCGCCATGCCTATCGAAAAGCTTGAAAGCGTCGTTAAAATGATTGCAAACTACAATAGCGACGGCAACGCCAGCAACGGCAACGCCAGCCATGGCGGAACGAACCTTGTCGGAAATGCCGACTTCGTAGGCAACGCCGACTTTGTAGGCAACGCCGACTTTGTAGGCAACGCCGACTTCGTAGGCAACGCCGACTTTGTCGGCGTGCATATAGAAGGGCCGTTTTTAAACCCCGAAAAAAGGGGCGCGCACAATCCCGATTATCTTGTTAATCCGATGACATCTTATGTCGACCGGCTTGTAGCAAGTTCGGGCGATAAGATTAAGATTATATCTTTTGCGCCGGAGCTTCCGGGTTCAAGCGAGGTTATAGAAAAATATAAAGACAAAATTACCCTTTCGGTAGCCCACACAAGCGCAAACTATGACACGGCAAAGCAAGCGTTTGACAGCGGCATGAAACACGTCACACACACGTTCAACGCGATGCCTGCGTTTTTACATCGCGACCCGGGGGTTATCGGCGCGGCGTTTGACAGCGAACATGTTTTTGCCGAGGTCATAGCGGACGGTATCCATGTCCACCCTTCTGCTGTTCGCGCTTTGTTTTCGATGTTTTCGGAAGACAGAATGGTTCTTGTGTCAGACAGCATGAGCGCAACGGGACTTGCGGACGGCGAGTATCTTTTGGGGGACCTTAAAGTTCTGGTCAAAAACAAAAAAGCAACCTTGTTTGACGGTACGATTGCCGGTTCTGCGACTAACCTTGCGGAATGCTTTAGAAAAGCCGTTCTCGATATGAACATACCTCTCGTGTCCGCCGTCAAGGCCGCTTCGGAAAATCCCGCAAAAGCGGTAGGTATCTTTGAGCATTACGGAAGCATACAAAACGGAAAGCTTGCGAACCTTATTTTAATCGACGATAAGCTTGAATTTAAAAAGATTATGTTAAAAGGAAAGTTTATTTAAATGGAAACACACACTCCGTATTACATTAAAACAATAAAGACCGTCGAACAGATACAGCTTTGCAACAAATTTTCGGTGGACAACGACAACGGTTGGGGATATAGCTATCACCCAAAAACATGGGGACGCATGGGATATCTTGAAAACCGCGGGTTTGTTGTCGAGATGGTTTGCGAAGAAAAAAATCCGGTTGCGCGTTACACCGAGTTTAACGACCCTGTCTACACCGACAGCGCAATGGAGGCTTTTATCGACTTCAACCCATTTTGTGACAATCCAAAATATATTAACTTCGAGTTTAACTCAAACGGCGCGCTTTTGGCAAAATATCGAACAGGCCGACATGACGCCGTCAGCATAGACCTGCTCACAAACAACATTCCAAACGTCACAACGAATGTACGCGAACAAAATTGGACAGCGACACTTTTTATCTCGCTTGAGATGATAAAAGACATATATAAAACAGACTCGTTTACAAAAGGTTGTACGCTTAAAGGAAACTTTTTCAAAGTTGGAGAGAACGAAGTTAATCCGCATTTTTTAAGCTTCACTAAGATTAAAAGCGACAAGCCGGATTTTCATCGTCCCGAATTTTTCAAACAATTTATAATAGAATAAAAAAATATATAAAAGGAGAACTAGAGGATATGCGTATTTTTAAAGTAGATAACTATGACCAATTGGGGGTTAAAGCGGGCGAAATTGTGTCCGCCCAAATCATCCTTAAGCCAAATTCAGTGTTGGGTTTTGCTACCGGTTCGTCCCCTATCGGAGCGTACAAATATTTGATTGAGAAAAACAAAGACGGACAGATTGACTTTGCAAAAATCCGAACCGTAAACCTCGACGAATACAAAGGGCTCGCACCGGACAACGACCAAAGCTATCGTTATTTTATGCAACAAAACCTCTTTAACCACGTTAACATCAAGCCGGAAAACACCTATTTGCCAAACGGTCTTGCCGAGGACACAGACGCCGAATGCGCGATGTATGACGAAACTATCGAGGATTTGGGAGGCGTAGACCTTCAAGTTTTGGGGATAGGCCACAACGGGCACATAGGTTTTAACGAACCTGCCGATAGTTTTTCAAAAGGAACAAACTGTGTGGCTCTAGCCGAGAGCACAATTAACGCCAACAAGAGATTTTTTGAAAGCGAAGACGATGTTCCGAAGTTTGCGCTTACTATGGGTATCAAAAACATTATGGATGCAAAAAAGATACTTCTGCTTATAACGGGAGAAAGCAAAGCAGAGATACTTAAAAAAGCGTTGTTTGGCCCTATAACTCCGCTTGTTCCGGCTTCTATTCTACAGCTTCACAGCGACGTTATATTGGTTGCGGACAAAGCGGCGCTTAGCGCGTTAGAGAAATAATGGCAAACTAAAGTTTATTTAAAAACCCGAAGCTAAATTTTACCAAAATCGTTTTAAACGATTAACAACGGTAAAAAACGCTTCGGTTTTTTATCTTAACATCAAACTCTCACATGTTTTTAAAATATACATAGTATATAGTGCTTT
>CAYJJR010000105.1:0-7240 GCA_964370565.1 uncultured Oscillospiraceae bacterium
AATTTTACTTCTTATTTTGCATTAAAAATGCAACTTGGTCAAAAATTATATATACATAGCTAAATCTGTTTTTTTTTAGGTATTTTCACAACAAAATTTGATGTAATTCTAAAAAAAAACATACCTCACCGCAAGTATTATAAAGTATTTTGTGTCAACTATCAATACCCAATTTTTTAAATAATTATTAAACTTTGAACTCGGTTCAACGTAGTTTTAAAAAAGCATTATATTGTATTAATAAAAAACATAAAAAAGTACCTTAATACACAAACAAAACGACAGCGATAAAAGCTGTCGTTTCAGACTGTCGAAAAACCCTTATTGCAAAATCGTGTTTCGTCAAAATTCACAAACTCAATGGGCGTCGCTCCCTACCGTTTTGTTAAACTATTTCAACCATTCGGGGTCGTCTTTGATAAACGCCCGCCGTGCATGGTTTTGGTCACAGTACAAAACAAGCTGTTCAAGATTTTCGCTTTGATTAAGATTTTTTGTATACTCTTGCGGAACGTGTGACGAAAACGGACAGGACGCTATGCAAACGCCACAATCTGTTCCGAGGTGTTGCCACATCGTGAAACAGTTGTTGTCACAAAAATATTCGCCTTCTTTTGGTTGTAACGCTTTTCCGGGACAGGTTTTGACGCACCGTTCGCAACGTTCGCAAAAAAGCGAAAGGTTTTTTTCAAGCGGTTTATCCGAAACAAGCGGAAGGTCGGTCAACACCGCGCCAATGCGCAGACGACTTCCGAAACGTTCGGTTAAAAGAAGACCGTTTTTGCCGAGTTCACCGATACCGGCGACAACCGCAAGCGGAACGAGCGGACAAAGATAGTTGCCGTCCATGTTGTTGCGCGCGTTATACCCCAGCCGACGTATATAATAAGCGAGCTGCATACCGCCTATCGCCGCTTGAACATATCCATTAGTCACGGCGATAGCTTCCGAAAGCCGTGGCGCGCGAAAAATCATCTCGTCGTTCATCTCGTACGCAAACACAATAGCTTTGGTGTATTTCGGGTCTATTGATTTTCCGTATTTTTCGAGCGGCCTGCCGTGGTGGGAATAGTATAAATCTTTTGTAACTTCCGCTATCCCGACAAGGCAAGCACCATAGTATTTCGCAAGACCTTTTATCGTTTTCGTAAATTCTTCTGCCGTTCCGTCAACCTTTTCGCAAAACGGCTCGCCCTCGGACAGATGTTTTATATCGGCCAAAAAATCAAAGTTAGCGTTTATAATCTGTGAATGGTTTTGGTGGTAAAACGTCGAGTTTTCGTCCCCCGTCGTTGGTCTTGTGCGAAACTCGTCGTCCTTGTCTTTAAGTTCGGGGAAGCGGTTATAAAAATCTTGATATGGTTTTGTTTCGCTTTGATAGTTAAGGCGCGCAAACATTATGTCGCGTTCGTCCGTTTGTTTAAATCTATAGTCCATCAAATCTTCGCCTTTTCGTTTTTATAGAGCGATATTGATATCGCCGTTGTTACAATTATGACATCATAAAACAAAAAGTTCAACTTGTGAAGTGTTAAGGGTGTGGATAAAGGCGTTGATATAGGTTTAACTTTTTTGTTGAGACGAGAAATTATCTAAAAATTTTTGTGTGGAGCTTTCCGAAAGTTCAAACCTTTCTTCGTTAAAGACACCCGAAATTCTAATGGTTTGGAAAACGCCCGACGTTGAAGCGGCGTCTATCGACTTTTCAACAAGTTCCATTCCGACAGAACTTATGTCGGTTGAAAAATAGTTGCATCTTTTTTGATAGATTCTCGAGATGTTTTGGGCAAAATCATCGTCGATTGCGGACATGAAAAACGCTTCGACAAGTTTTTCCGAAAGTTCAAGTCGTTCAAAATCGTTATATCTGTTGTACTTCAATATGTTCATTACGTCGTTTGCCGAAATTAAACTGGGACCTTTGGGTAAAAAATATTCGCGCGTTCCGACGGCGGAGGTATATTCTATCTCGTGAAGTGAAACATAGTTAAACCGTCCGAAAAGGTCTATTGCATAGATAAACGAATCAAAGTCTAACGACACATAACCGTTAACCTCGATAAGCAACGTTTCTTCAATCGCTTGTTTTACCGCCGACGGCCCTAACTGTTGTTCGATGTCTACGATTTCGGTTGGCGTTTTGTTTATGAGCAATACGGTGTTTTTCGGGAAAACAACCGATTTAATCATCTCGTTTTGTGTGTCAAATCGTATGAGCATAACTTCTTCTAAAGATCTGTCGGTGTTTTCAATCATTACTAACATGTTATAATCGTTTGCTATCGGAATTTCTTCGGCCGGCGACGCGCCCCCCGGCACAACAAACGGAACTATCTCGTTTTCGGTATAGCTGTTCATTCTTATAAAATAAGCCACCGCATAAATCGGAACAATAACCGCTAGCGTTATAAAAAAGCCTTTGCAAAAATCTCTTATAAACATCTTTTTTTGTTGCTTATTATATTTCATTTGAAAATCTCCATAAATTTAAGACATAAAATATTTAATGATATTGTTGTCTTAAATATATGAAAAATTCACCAATTATGTTAATTTTAAAATTTTTATTGACAAAACGATTAAAAATCTATAAAATAATAAAGCACGGTATTAAAACAGCGCAATTTGTTGCAATACAGTCGCCGTAATACATATGCTTGTGTAGCTCAGCTGGTAGAGCAGCTGATTTGTAATCAGCAGGTCGGGGGTTCGAATCCGTCCACAAGCTCCACTCGTCGCAAACTTCGCTTAGTTTGCGACGACTTTTTTTGTAAAAAATTAAAAGTCATCGCGCACATCGCTCCGTTGCTCCTCGTTATTCCGAAAAAGCCGTCGCTACGGCTCACCTGCTCGGTTGTAAACGCCCTCGCAACGGTTCGCTTTTGCTTTGGGCTTTTTCGGTTTTGCCCCCGATTTTTAGAAGGCTATAACTTAACGCTTTTTACTCGTAGCAAACTTCGCTTAGTTTGCGACGACTTTTTTTGTAAAAAATTAAAAGTCATCGCGCACACCGCTCCGTTGCTCCTCGTTTTCCGAAAAAGCCGTCGCTTTGCTTTGGGCTTTTTCGGTTTTGCTTTTTTTAAACGTCTGCTAAATTTGTGTTTCGGTTTGTCTCTCGTTTTTTCGTGGTTACATAATTTAAAAAAACTCAAACCCCACCGCTTTGAACTTACTATAGTTAGCGGTGGGGTTTTTATCTTTATAATAATTTTTTAACGTTATGAGTTTTTTGTTACAACTTCGTGTGTGTCGCGAGCTATCATTATCTCTTCGTTGGTTGGGATAACCATAACTTCAACCTTGCTGTCCGCCGTTGAGAACGTTCCGCCAACCGAGTTTGCTTTTTTGTTAAGCTCTTTGTCGATTTTAATTCCGGCAAACTCCATGTCGCTCATTACATCAAAACGAAGGTCACCGACGTTTTCGCCGATACCGCCCGTAAAGATTATCGCGTCTACTCCGCCCATTGCGGCGATGTATGAACCTATGTATTTTTTAAGTTGGTGGTTAAGGATATCAACGGTAAGTTTTGCTCTTTCGTTTCCGTCCGCTGCCGCTTGGCGCATAACGCGCGAGTCGGACGACACGCCCGAAACACCAAGGAAACCGGATTTTTTGTTTAGGATATCGTTTATCTCGTCGGGAGTTTTATTTTCTTTATTTGCGATAAACGTTACGATAGCGGGGTCTATGCTTCCGCTTCTTGTTCCCATCATGAAACCGTCGAGCGGGGTGAAGCCCATCGTTGTATCGAAGCTTTTTCCGTCTTTAATCGCGGTTATCGAACTTCCGTTGCCAAGGTGAACCGTTATTATCTTAGAACCTTCAACCGGTTTTCCCGACTGTTTGAAGTATTTTAAACTTACATATTTGTGGCTTGTGCCGTGGAAGCCGTAGCGACGGATTTTGTATCTTTCGTAGTATTCGTACGGTATTGGGTAGATGTAGGATTTTTTGGGCATCGTTAGGTGGAACGAGGTGTCAAACACCGCTACCATAGGCGTGTTCATTCCGAAAACTTCTTGCGAAGCGCGGATAGCCGCGACTTGGGGCGGAATGTGTAGAGGGCCTAGTTCCTTCAAGCTTTCGATAAATTCGAGCGTTTCGACGTTTATCGGTTGGGCGTCAAACCAAGTTTCGGTTCCGTATAAAACTCTGTGGCCTACTGCGCCGATGTCGGACAGTTTTTCGATAACCTTTCCTTCGCCTTCTGTCATAATTTCAAGCATTGCGGAAAAAGCTTCGGCGTGGGTTTTGAACGGAAGATTTTTTTGAACGACAGGTCCGTCGGTTACAACGTGTTTGATGTTGCTTCCGTCAAGCCCTATTTGTTCGCAAAGGCCTTTTGCTTTAAGGCTTTCGTCGTCCGAGTTGATAAGTTGGTACTTGATACTGCTGCTGCCGGCATTGATTACAAGGATGTCCATTTTTTTCTCCCAAAAATTTTATTTATTTATTTTTATTGTGTTTTGACATTTACAAGCTCTATGCTGTATTATTATATATAATAAATATAAATATTTCAACACAAATAAAATAAAAAAATAAATTCTTAAGAGGTGGATTATGCAGATATGTGGGATAGTTGCGGAATACAACCCTTTTCACAACGGACATAAATATCAAATCGAGCGTTTGCGCGAACTTGGGGCGACACATATAGTCGCGGTTATGTCGGGTAGTTTTGTCCAACGAAGCGAACCGGCTATCTTCCCGAAGTTTGAAAGGGCGATGACGGCGGCGCGAAACGGGGTTGACCTTGTTATCGAACTGCCTGTTGCTTACGCCATATCTTCGAGCGAACGTTTTGGGTTTGGCGCGGTGTCTATCCTCGATAGCTTGGGATGTGTTGACAAGCTTTGTTTCGGTTCCGAAGCGGGATATATGGATCCGCTTGTTGCGGCAAAAGAAGCGATTGCCGATCGCAAGGTTCAAAAACGAACAGCGGAACTTATGGAACTTGGCGACAGCTACCCAAAGGCCAGGCAAAAAGCTATCGAAGTTTTCTATCCCGACATAGCCGATGTAGTTAAAACGCCAAACAATATTTTAGGGCTTGATTATCTTAAAGCGATAGATAGGCTTGCGAGCGAAATTGAACCGATGACAATCGGGAGAAAATACGTCGAACACGATTCGATGGAGGTTGTTTCGGGGTTTGCGTCCGCGAGTTTTGTCCGTAACGAGATATACCAAAAAAACGATATCTCGGCGTTTGTTCCGGTTGCAACGCGAAAAGCTTATTTCGACGGAGCAAAAAATGGGCGCATAAGTCGAACGCTCAAGGCTATTGAATCGGCGGTTTTGTTCAAACTTCGTCTTATGACGGTTGCCGATTTCAAGCGTCTGCCCGACAGCGACAACGGACTTGGCGAACGCCTTTATGCCGCAAGCTGTATAGCTTCGAGCCTTGAGGAACTTTATGACCTAACCAAAACAAAATGTTTCACGATGTCGCGCGTAAAACGCCTTGTGCTTTATGCTTTTCTTGGGATAGATAAGACGTTTTATGATTACAGCGTTCCGTATATCCGCGTTCTTGCGGTTGGCGAAGGCGGCGAAGAGATACTCTCGGCGGCAGATAAAAACTGTAAACTACCGATGTCCCAAAGCCTTATAACGCTTTCCGAAACGTCGGCAGCCGCCGCAAAGTTTGCGAAAGCCGAGGTTATGGCGACCGATATATATAATCTAACCCTCTACCCACGTGGAAGCACGGGGGAGGATTTCAAACAAAGATTGTTTAGATTAAGCAAGGAACTTCCTATCGATGAAAAAGATTTTAAAGACTAGAAGCCAAAAAGAAACGGAAGATTTTGCGAAAGAGTTTGCGGCGACGCTTGGGCCTTGTGATGTGGTGGCGTTTTTCGGCGATCTTGGAGCGGGCAAAACCGCGTTTAGCCGAGGGGTTGTTTGTGGGCTTGGGTTTTCGACCGACGTTACAAGCCCTACTTTTGCGATAGTCAACGAATATCAAAATCAAAACGTCAAGGTTGCGCATTTCGACATGTACCGAATAGCGAGCGAAGATGAGCTTTTTTCGACGGGATATTATGACTATCTTGAAAGGTGCATCTTGTTAATCGAATGGAGCGAAAACATAGTTTCGTCGCTTCCCGAAAACCGAATTAATATAACGATTACTTCAAACGGACAAGACGAGCGAACTATCGAAATCCACGACATGCGTGGGTAAGATTGGTTTTTAAAAAAGTTGTCTTGTGTTGTTTAAATTAGCACAACTGCAAAATCGTAAAAACATTCCACCGGATGTAGAAAGGAATGGTTATAAACATGAAAATATTTGCGCTTGACAGTTCGGGGATTTGCGCGTCTGTCGCTTTGTGCGACGGTCAAAAAACCCTTTATTCCAAAACTATAAACGAGGGTTTAACCCATTCCGAAACACTTTTGCCGTTAACCGAACAGGCGTTTGCACAAACGTCGCTTAAGCCGGACGACGTTGAACTTTTCGCCGTTTCGGCGGGGCCCGGTTCGTTTACCGGTTTGCGCATAGGCATTGGGCTTGTTAAAGGGCTTGCGTTTAAAAACAACTCGCCTTGTGTCGCGGTCTCGACGCTCGAGGCGTTAGCACACCAAGCAAGCGACGGAAAAGACGGAACGTTTGTGTCGCTTATTGATGCCAAAAACAAACGGTTTTATTGTGGCGCGTTCGAGATAAAAAACGGAAAATGTTTTGAACTTTTTGAACAAAAACTACTGTTGGCCGACCAAGTTTTGGAAAATACATTAAAACTTCAAAAACCTGTTATGGTTTGTGGCGACGGAAAAAACGTATTTTTAAGACTTTTTGAAAACGAAGTAACACAAAACGGTGATATTTTAATTTCGGACAGCCAAGACGACATAGACGCCGTAACCGTTGCAAAGCTAGGATTTTTGGCGTATCAAAACGGCAAAGCGGTAGAAAGCTTTATGCTTAAACCGAACTATCTTGAACTGTCGCAAGCCGAGAGAAACCTTGTGAAGAAGTGATGGCTGATAGTTAAAAGTTGATAGTTGAGAGTTGAGAGTTGATAGTGTCGGAGTGGCTTACGCCACAATTTAAGCGACAAGGTTTCAAAGATTTTATCGATAGTAGGGAACGGCGCTCAATAATTAAGAATTACGCACAAACTAACCTCTAAACCCTCGAAAACTCCCTATTTTACGGGAGTTTTTCTTTTTGTATACTGAAAACCACGGGCTGTGCCCGTGGTTCCAGCGTGTCAAAAAAGGT
>CAYJJR010000106.1:0-7207 GCA_964370565.1 uncultured Oscillospiraceae bacterium
TATAATATTTCGCAAGTTTAATAACAGCCCAGGTCGGAATTTCGTGAACGCCTTTCCGTTATATAATTGTGTTTAACTAATTTTCTACTCATCTATCAAATATTCAACAGCGATAGAGACAAGCGCGGCTATACCGTTTTTCATTGCCTCCTCGTGCCAGTCAAATTTAGGGTGATGGTTACTGTAGAGCGTGCCGTCTTTATCGTCTCTTCCGCCTAGTACCATAAATGCACCATGGCCGACTTCATTCAAAAGGAAACTGAAGTCCTCGCTTCCGTTTAGTGGGTTTTTTACTTCTCTCGCCGCACCATCTATATGCTTATTAATAGCAGAAAAAGCAAAATCAAACCCGGCCTGTGTATTGAATATGCTGTCATACCCATTGTCGAATGTAATCTCGGATTTAACTCCGCACGCCGCCGATATACCACACACCACTTGCTCGATACTATCCACGATTACTTTACGTGTATCTTCATTTAAGCTTCGAGTGCACAGTTCAATTTCTGCATATCCGCTAATAATATTGGGCATGGTGCCGCCCTGCAATTTTCCTACATTCACAACAGCGAATTCCTTTGGGTCAACGTAACGGCTTACAATGTTTTGAAGACCACACACAATTTCCGCTGCTGCAAGAACGGCATCGTGTGCCGTATGTGGTTCAGATCCATGCCCGCCTTTTCCTGTAATCTTGATATGTGCAATGTCGGCCGCCGTTGTTGCGGCTCCATTTTTTATATAAATTTGTCCTACGGGTGAAACCGGCACGATATGTAGTGCAAAAACAGAGTCTACTTTTGGGTTTTCAAGCACACCTTCTGATATAAGCGACCTTGCTCCGCCAGGCGCAACCTCCTCAGCGGGTTGAAACAAAAACTTCACACAGCCCGCAAGGTCGTGCTTAATTTCCGAAAGAATTTTGGCGACGCAAAGCAAAATAGCCACATGTCCGTCGTGTCCGCACGCATGCATTACTCCTTCGTTTTTTGAAGAAAATTCAAGACCTGTTTCCTCTGTTACCTCAAGAGCATCCATATCTGCGCGAAAAGCTATGCACTTTCCCTCTTTTTCTCCTTTGAGTAGGCCGACAACTCCGTACCCACCAACATTTTCACGAACCTCTAACCCAAGGTCTTTAAGATATTTTGCGACAAGTTCCGATGTACGCTCCTCTTTATTGCTGAGCTCAGGGTGTGCATGAATATCTCTGCGCAACCTCACAGCTTCTTCAAAAACTTTTTCTCCCACCTGTCTAACATCAATCATTTCTCTCTCCGTTCCGCCGATATATCGGCAATGTTTTATATTGGTACTTAAGCTTTTAACATTTCGCTTGAACAACTCTACAAATTCAACCTGTGCAAGGCAATTGCCATATAGAGTTGAAAGTTTTCGGGCGACCTTCTAATATCGAAGCCCAATATATCGCTTGCACGTTGTAATCGGTACTTAACTGTATTTTTGTGCAAGTAAAGCAATTTAGCTGCTGCTTCGATATTACTGTCAGCATCAAGAAAAAACACTTGCAGTGTTTCTAGAAATTCTCTTTGCAAATCCGATGCCTTAAGTAAATGCGTAAGTATATCCATGAAATATTTCAAACTGGAGGGTGCTTGCTTGCTGATAGAGCTTATACCGCATGCAAGTGTAAATCTGCGGTTATCAAACACCTTTACAAGAGGAAAAATACGCTTTATTGCATCAGAGTGCGCTCTGAATTCCTCAAAGTATGTGTGTGCTTTGTTAATTGTGGAAATACGAAAGCAAAACATTACGGTGTTTATGTTGAATGACTCTTTAATCATTTCACAAAGTTCTTTGGCATATGTGTGAGTTTCTTGAGTTTCGGCGTTGTCTTTGAGAAAAAACGCAATGCCTGCGTCGAAAGGAAAAGAATAAACCTCGATATTTTTTTTGTAGAAGAAATGATCGAATGCCGAGGATAGCTCTATTTGTTCCCATGGCAAAGAGGATGACGATGTGCAAATGACCAAGTTTTTCAACTGCTTCACATCAAATCCGAGGTGTTCGGCAATTTGTTTCGCGCGCTGATAATCGTTGCTTAGTAAACATTGTGCTAACATATTTTGACGTTGTTCCGTTTTGTAGTACTTCGTGAAGAAAAAATGGAGGATTGCCATGACTTGTTGATAAATAGAGTCACTTATCGGGTGAATCGGCGACAGAATCGCAAAATAGGCACATGTGTTATTGGGCTTTAGCATCCGACTAAATCTATAGAAAACGCTTGTGTCTTCTATTGTGCACATCGTTTCGCCTTTTGGTCTCAAATATAAAAATTTTCCGATGTTTGTGATCGAAGGAATACCTGCAGACAAGGTAGGATACACCATTTGAAAATTCCAGTCGAATAAGGCAACCTCTAAGTGAAAGTGTGTTTGAATTAAATTTAGCAATGTTTCAATGCTCGGATTGTCCGAGTGTTTTTCAAGCTCCTCTGTAATTGTTCCGAAAAGCATTGGGCTCACAATGAGTATCTGCATTATTTCCCAAATTACGTGACTGTATGAAATGAAATTATTCTGCAAGAGTATTATTGGGAAATTCAGTTCGTTTGACATTGCGATAGCTTCGGCGGAGAGCTTTCCCGGTAACATGTCAGTTGTGTAAATCACAAGACCACACACCCGCTCAGAGGATAAAAAAGATATATATTTTTTCTGAATTTCAGCCGGATAACTTAAAAATGTAATTGAAAGCAATAGTTTATTGTTTAAATTCGAATATTTGCTTATGTGACTCAGATTAGCATCTATCAAATTAAACAAATCTATCACGCCAACCGCGTGTATAATATTTCGTCCACCTTTTTGACCGCTGATAAATCGTGCACCACTAAACGAGGGTATCTCGAGCAAATCAGAGATATGCATAGTCCTAAAACCCTACCTTCTTTAACGCTTTAAATTGCAAGCTTTTTAATAAACTACCATTTAAAAATTTCAATGTCAAGTTCAAAATCGTAACTTGGAGGTTTTTGTCCAAAAATACAAGAAATCAATGAAAGCTTTGTTTTTTGAGCTAATGACAATTGGGCATTTTGTAATGTATGATGAAATCAATCTTTCCGCCAAGTTTTTGGGGAATTAAAATTTTTAAGTGAGGTGATTGTACAGTGGCACAGGACAGATCATATACAAAAGTGCAACCAAATGAAAAGCAATCTACAGTGGGGTTAACATTCGTTTGGGTCGGAGTTGTTGTATCCGCTCCTGCATTGATGATTGGAGCGATACTTGTAACAGGTTTTTCACTTGTTGAATCTCTTTTAATTATTGGATTCGCTTATTTATTCCAAGTTGGTTTAATGGTGCTAAACGGAATACAGGCATCATCAACGGGCTACCCTCTTACAGTGTTACTCGGCAAGACATTTGGAGAGGCAGGTTCTCGTTATTTAATTGCTTCTTCGACAGCACTTTTTCAATTGGCGCAGAGTGCAGTGCAGACAGCAACATGTGCGGCATCAATTGTCGCAACGCTTGCAATTGCAGGAATAGAGATTTCATTTACTCTTGTTACAGTTTTGTGTGGCATACTCATTTCCACAACAGCTGTATACGGATATAAATGGATGGAAAGGCTAAGCTTTATCGCAGTTCCGTTTTTGGCGCTTACTTGTCTTTATGCATGTATCGTATCCGGTAGTGAGTACGGTTGGGCAGAGTTGCTCGCATACAGACCTGCTGAACCAATGACTCTAGCCTACGGGCTCGGTATTACAATAGGCGGATTTGCTCTCGGGACAATGACAACTACAAACTTAACACGCTTTGCAAAATCACCTAAGAGCGTTCTTGCATCATCTTTGCTCGGAGTTGTGCCTACAGCTGTGTTTGTTATGGGTATGGGTGCATTTATGAGCATAACGTCTGGCACACATGACTTGGCGCAAATTTTTGTAGAACTAAACTTACCAATACCCGGTATGATCGCTCTTTTGCTTGCCACATGGACGACAAATACGACAAACTTTTATATGAGTGGAATTAACTTTGTTCGTTTACTAGGGCTTAAAGAGTCAAAGAGAGCTCTTGTTACGGGTATAGCGGGTGCAATATCCACCGTAATTGCAATTATGGGAATCATGGCATATTTTGCACAACTTATGACAATATTCTCAACCATCTTCCCGGCGCTGTGCGGTATCATGATAGCTGATTATTGGGTTATCGGAAAAGGCAAGGCGAAAAACTGGGGAATGTTACCCGGAGTAAACTGGCTTGGTATCGTTGCATGGGCAATAGGTGCCGCAGTCGGATTTGGAATTGACTTCTTTAGCCCCGCAATTAACTCAATTGTAGCAGGATTTGCATCGTACTTAATTCTTCATGCAATATTCAAGTCAAAGCTTCCCGAAGCAAAAGACCCTGCGGAATTTTTTGGAACAGGTGATTGATTTACTATGCTATAAATCGAGCGTCGAGGTTACAGCGTTTGATTTGTATAATAAAATTATATTAAGAGGAGAAATTATCATGGCTAAAGCTACACCAGAAATTATAAAAGCGTCAAACGAGTACACATTACAGGCAACGTTGAGATCCCCCGAGTACATCGGATCATACTCCGTGCATGATGCAGAGTCTGACTTTACATGCTTCCACACGGGTCCCAAGCCACCGAACAGAGACCTTGAAAGCTTTGTAGAAAATATGCGTACATATAAGAAAAACAACCAAATCGCTAATTCACTCGATTTCGACTCTGATGGTTGGGTAGTCGGCGACGTGGCATGGGTAGTTTCGATTTTCACAGGCGTTCTACCCGATGGCACTCCACTTCCGAATGTTCGTACAACAACAATTTTGCGCCTCATCGACGGCGAATGGAAAGTTGCCCATCTGCATTTATCTGAGGGCGTCGACCGTTCTGCTCATATGTGGCCCAAAGAATAATACAATTTTGAAAGGATATTAAGTTTTATGAGAGTATTGACAGAACAAAATATTCGTGAAATTCTTATTGGTGTTACTTTCCTTGCGGCAGGCGGAGGCGGAAGCATCCATGATGGATTTGAGATGCTTGAGAGTAATCTAAAATTTCGTGATAATTTTGAAATAGAACTCATTACGCCCGAAGAGATCAAAAAGGGTGGTAGTGCTGTTATGATAGCTGGTATGGGTGCACCAACTGTTTTAAAACAGCGCGAAGAAAAGTTTAAGTATGAAGCGGGATATGCAGTGGACGCGATGATTTCTGTTGCTCAAGTCGCCGGAAAGCGTGTCGATGCGATTATTCCCGTAGAGTACGGCGCAGTAAACTATATCATCCCCATGATAGCCGCCATAGAAAGAGGAATGCCTCTTGTTGATGCTGATGGATGTGGTCGCGCGGTTCCGGGGCTTGATACAACATTATTTAATATTAATGGTATCCCATTTTGCCCTGCTGTTGCGTGCGATGATAAACGCAATATAGTGACAATACTTACAAATGATCCGGCAGATGGTAAAACAGCAGAGAAAATTTGTCGTACACTATGCGGAGCATTTGATTATGTTATGGGGCTTGGCGGGTGGCTTACTTCCCCGGGGGATATCAACGAAAAGCTGATTCCCGGAGCCATTACACTTGCGGAAAAAGTAGGAAAAGTGTTCTATGATGTTCAGAAAAACGGCGGAGACTTGCAAAAGAAGCTGTCTGAGATTATCGAATTGCGCCATATCGTGACGGGTGAAGTTGTAAAACAGGATACCGTGATGAAAAATGCCCATGACATAGGTGTTACGGAAATCAAGGGCGATGACGGCAAAAGTTACTTTGTCGATATCAAGAACGAGAGTATTTTGATACGCTGCGAAGACGAAGTGATGCTTACATGCCCCGATATGCTGTGTGCAGTAGACGTAACAACAACCACACCTGTTTCAAATGTCGATATAAAGGTAGGTATGCGTCTTAGTTATTATGCAGTACCCGCCCCACGCGCATGGTTTAAGACACAAGAAGTTGTCGACTTGTGGAAACCATACTTTGAAGCTGTGGGATATAATGGTGACGCTGTTACCTATTAAAACGATAAGAAACAAAGCACAGTCATAATAAAGAGGGATATTGATTATTCAATATCCCCCTATGTATTTTTTGATTAATCGGTGAGGTTGCATCTTATGATTGAATTTATATTAGTTTTGACAATTGCGGCTATTGTAACATACCCTTTTCTGGGAAAGTCTTTTTACAAGATGGAAAACACAAGGGGTATTGCTCTGTCACTATGCCTCGGGGCACTAGCCTTTGGACTTGGAAAGATTGTCCCCGTTGTAGGAGGTTCTGTATTTGGCATATTTATAGGGCTTGTTTTCTCGCTGTTTGCGCACCCAAAAAGTTGTGCCGCAGGAGTAAAGATAACTGGAAAAAAAGGACTTCAAGGAGCTATTGTTCTCTTTGGATTCGAAATGAGTTTAGCTTATGTTTTAGAGGTAGGAGCGAACTCCGTTTTTCTTATTATAATCAGTATATCAGCTTCGCTTCTCACGGCGTATTTCATGTTCAAGATATTAAAGCCTGCCGCGAATATCGCTACTCTTGTTGGTATAGGAACAGCTATATGTGGTGGTTCAGCAATAGCTGCAGCGGCTCCCGCAATCGAAGCGGAGGACGAACAAGTTGCCGTTTCTATGTCAACCATATTTCTGTTTAATGTTCTTGCGGTATTCATTTTTCCAGCGCTGGGACGTGTTATGGGACTTGATAACTATGCATTCGGGTTATGGGCCGGGAGTGCGATAAATGACACATCTTCCGTTGTTGCCGCAAGCTATTCGTACAGCGATGCGGCAGGGCAATTGGCAACTGTTGTAAAGCTGACTCGCTCGCTGATGATTATACCAATTACATTTATTCTTGCGGTATACACCGCAAAGAAAAAGCAAAAGAGCACCTCCTTTTCAGTCAAATCAATTTTTCCTTGGTTCATCTTAGGTTTTGTCGGAACGTGTATAATCAACACATTTGAAATTATCCCAACTGAAATATCGGGTAACTTAGGCGATTTAGGAAAGTACTTTATGACTGTGGCAATGGCGGCAATTGGTATGTCAACAGATATTAAAAAGCTTATATCCAATAGCAAGGCGCCCATACTTTTAGGGTTGTGTTGCTGGATAGTTGTGGCGGCAACCTCTTTTTTGGTAATTAGTTTTATGTGAGGAGTAATAGTAAACAATAGGTTGTTTTC
>CAYJJR010000107.1:0-7169 GCA_964370565.1 uncultured Oscillospiraceae bacterium
GAGACGGAACGAACTACAACGCGATGTATTTTTATTAATTTAAAACTCTGTGCAATTTATTTAACAAAGGACTGTAAATATGTCTGACATAAAAAAGAAAGATAAATACAAATCGTTTTCAACGCTTGAACTTGCAAATTTTTTTGAACAACTTGCGGTTCTTTCGAGGAGCGGTATTTCAACGTGGGAAAGCTTGACTATCATATCGACCAACGCCCCAACCGCCGCGGCAAAACGTCTTCTTAGCGTTATATCGGAAAACGTTGTAAACGGACAAGCATTCTCGCTTGCGCTTTATGAAACAAAAGCGTTTCCCGACTATGCTTGTGGTATGGTTGAAGTTGGGGAACAAACGGGAAGGCTTGAAAACGTTTATCTTGCATTAAACGAATATTATAAAGGCAAAGACAGGGTAGCGAGAAGTATTCGCTCGGTTGTGGTCTATCCCCTAGCAATGGCGACTATGGTTTTTGCGGTTATATTTGTGCTTTTAACCCAAGTTATGCCGGTCTTTGAACAAGTTTTCAGCCAACTGGGGCTAGCGCTTAACCCGATTTCGTCGTTTTTACTCGACATAGGAAACAACTTGAACCGATATTCATTAGTGATTGTTGGGGTTATCGTGGCGATTGTTATAGTATTTATCTTGTTGCGTGTAACAAAACGCGGAAGAAAAATCCTTTCGTATATCTATGATCGTTCTTTGTTGACAAAAAGACTTTCTTATTATGAAAGCGCAAATCATTTTGCTTTTGGAATGTCTTTGATGTTGTCTAGCGGCCTTGATATACTTAACGCGCTAGAATTTTCAAGCATAATTGTAACAGGTAAGACGGCGCAACAACGCATAAACAAGATATTAAAACACATCGAAGACGGAGACGGCTTAGTAGAGGCTATAATTGAAAGCAAGATTTTTGATGAAAGTTACAATAGCATTGTCGTTGCGGGTATGCGCAGCGGCTCGTCAAGCGAGATGCTTATGAGTGTTGCGGAAAGTTACTATGACGAAACCGAACGACACATCGGAAAACTTCTTTCGATAGTCGAACCGTTAATGGTTGGGGTTCTTTGTGTGCTTATCGGAATGGTTATGATTTCGGTTATGTTGCCGCTTACAAGTATCCTTTCAAGCATGTAACACGAGGGTTAAAAAAATATGTTTTATTTGAAAAAATTTTTAAATATATTAGCAAAATGCGGCCCTATATTTTTTCTGTTGATGTTTTTGGTTATTATCTATACTTTTTACGTCGCAATAAACGACGTTTCAACCGACATAGCCAAACAACAACTCGAAGTTTTGGAATCCGGGCTTATGCGTATGACTATCCAACATTATGCGATAGAGGGAAGCTATCCCGAGTCGCTAGATGTTTTGATTGAAGAATACGGCTTCACATATGACAGCGAAACGTTTGTTGTGCATTACGAAAATTTGGGTGACAACCTTTTGCCGCAAACGTCGGTATTTTTGAAACAGCGGATATAAGCCGCAAAAGGCAGGCATAAGACGCGGCAATTAATCTAACGCGTCAAAAAAAATACCGTTTAAAAAGAGGTAACATGGACAAACAAAGGAGTAGTTCGTCGGAACTTATATTTGTTTTGGGGCTGTTTGGGTTCTATACTTTGTGTGCGCTTTTTTTGGCGATAACCGGGGCTAACGTTTATCAAAAAAATGTAGAGGCGACCGAATTTAACTATACATTTAGGACCACAGTTTTATATATAACCGAAAAGGTGCGTCAATCGGAAAGTATAGACAGCGTAACGATTGAAACTACCGACCAATCGGACGCGCTTGTGCTTACAAAGGACTTTGACGGGACAAAATACAACACATGGATTTATGTCGAGGACGGGTTTCTTAAAGAGGTTCTGTTGGCAGAGGACATGACGGTTGCACACAATATTGGGCAAAAGATAATCCCGGCGCAAGATATGGAACTTTCGATGTCGGAAAATTCTTTGATAACAATAGCGCTCACCGATATTGAGGGGAATATATTTAATTCAAGCGTCTATCTTGAAACGGGAGAAACGGAGGTTTTGCGATGAACCAAAACCATAGCCGTTCAAAATATTTTCTGTTCGAGCTTATGTTTAACTGTTTGTTTTTCACGATAGCGGCGTCTATTTGCATAAATCTTTTTATATACGGAACAGTTTTAAGCAAACAAAGCCGAGACATATCGCGCGCGTCGATAGAAGCGCAAACTTTAGCAGAGGCGTTTAAGTCGTCGGGCGGTGACGTTGGTCTGCTTGAAAACACTGTTAAGGGAACCCTTGAACAAGACACGGTTTATATTTATTTCGACGAGCGTTGGAACCGTTCGGAACAGTTTGAACAAATGGGATTTGTTGTTGCCGCCGACGTTTCAAAGGGCAACGACATGTCATACGCAGATATTACGGTAAGTTCAAATCAACAAGAAATCTTTTCGCTTTCGGTCGCGAAGTTTTCCGAAGGGGGGCGATAACGATGGAGAAAAAGCGTTCAGTTGTTACAATAGGTCTAGCGTCGCTCATAACTTTTTTTACAATGTTACTTTTAACGTCGTTCTCAACGCTAATCGTGTCAAGCGCGCGAAGTGACCTTAATCTTTCAAACAAGTCGGCGGCGGCGATTTCAAATTACTACAGCGCGGATTATCTCGCAGAAAAAACCCTTCAAGACATAAGCGAGCTGCGGGACGAGTATCTTCAAGACCAACCAACCGACGAGTTTGATAGCAAAAGTTTCGAGGCATTTTATAAACAAAACGGATATACAGTTTCAAACAGTCAAGATGACGCTTTCGTTGTGGAATTTGAAACCGAAATAGATACTAAAAAAGTAATCAGCGCCGCAATAGAGGTTCCTTTTGATATATCAAAACCGCTTGTTCGTCTTTCGTGGCAGATAGAACTTATATAAGCTTTAGACCATAAAACAAACCCGTTTTATGCCCTAACGCTTTACAAAAAATTTAATGATAAAGGTTTTTGTGAAATGGAAATTCAAGAAATTCTTAAAACGTTAATACAACTCGGCGCAGTCGATATCTTTATCGTCGCGGGTAGGCCAATTAGCTTTAAGATTAACAAACAAGTCGAAAGTTTGGAACAAGGCGAGATACTAAAACCCGAACAGACCGAACAACTCGTTATGCAGATATACAATCTTGCGGGACGCGACCCTGAAAAGTTACACAAAACATGTGACGACGATTTTTCGTTTTCGCTCGAAAGAGTTTCGCGTTTTAGGGTTAACACGTATATCCAACGTGGTTCGCTTGCGGCGGTTATCCGCGTTATAGCGTTTTCGCTTCCAAAGGCGGACGAGATAGGTATACCGGAACAAGTTTTAAAGTTGGGCTCAAACCAAGGTGGGCTTGTGCTTGTAACCGGGACTTCAAGTAGCGGAAAGACAACAACGCTAACTTGTGTGCTCGATTGGATAAACAACAACCGCAACGCACACATTATAACTCTTGAAGACCCGATAGAACACCTTCACCGACATAATAAAAGCATAGTAAGCCAAAGGGAGATATCGCTTGATACGGGAGACTATCCTGTGGCGTTGCGTGCCGCGTTGCGCCAAAGTCCCGACGTTATCTTGATAGGAGAGCTTCGCGACTCGGCAACGATTAACATAGCGCTAACTGCCGCCGAAACGGGACATCTTATCTTCTCGGCGCTTCATACACTAGGCGCTGCAAACTCTATCGACCGTCTCGTCGACAGTTTTCCGGCAAATCAACAAAACCAAGTTCGTATGCAACTTTCGATGATCCTTAAAACTATAGTATGCCAACAGCTTATTCCGACGACCGACGGAACGGTAGCGCCGGTTTTTGAGATTATGCATTGCAACGGAGCTATACGAACTCTTATACGTGACGGGCGAACCCACCAGATTAACTCGGTTATCCAAGGAAGTCGTTCGGAAGGAATGGTTAGCATGGACAGCGGGATTCTCGAGCTTTACAAAGCCGGGCGCATAACAAAGGACCAAGCTATCTTACACAGCTTCACCCCGTCTTACATCAGACATCAGTTAGGGGAAAAACAAGAAACGGGAGTTCGCTCTAAAATTTTATATAAAAAGAACAAATAAACAAAACCGAGATTTCTCAAGTTAAAATGACAGCATTGTCTTTTTAAATGAAATCTCGGTTTTTTGTTGGTTATTATCAAGTGATGTTAAAACATTGTTTTGTTAAATTTCGTGAAGTTCGTTAAGTTTCTTTGCGTGTTCCTTTTCCTCTTCGGTTAACTTTCCGTCGAGCATGGCGGTTTTTTCCTGTGCTTCTTGAAGCGTTCCTATCTCCCAGTGTATAAGAATGCTCATAGCGGCACAAAGAACGATTATCGAGCCGACTATTAAAATTTCGGTGAACGTACGTACAACCACCGTTCTCAATATCTCGCTTCCGAGTTTAAACTCAAGACCCAACGCCATAGCTTTTGCAAGTTCGATACGGATTATAAACCTGTGTTCTTTTTTTATGTATTTGATAAAAGATTTTGCCGCTCCGACCACGATTACAATCGCACAAACGATTTCTAAAACGTGGATGAAAAATGTCAGCACACTGACAAAGATTGTGTCAAAGTTTTCAATTAAAAACATTATTCAAAGCTCCTCGCAAATTTTTTTACTTGTTTTTGTTGTTTGGTTAACAAAACAAGTGCATAATTACCAAAAAAATAAAGTTTATTATATTTTTTTGGGTAAAAACAGTATAACATATAACGAGGTCTGTTGACTATACATTTTTTGAATTTTTAATATAGATTATCTTCGCAGTTGTCCTCTCACAAAATTTTGGGAGTGGAAAAAAAGAGTTTATCCACACCCACAGGTTTTTAAACCTTGACTTTTTTATCTTTTTTTGTTTTTTTATCGCTTTTTTGTTTTGGTTCCTCTTGTGGTTCGGCCGATGTTTCGGCTATGACAGGGGTTTCAAACGTTTGTGTAAAGTCGGTTTGTTCTATTGGTTTAGAAGATGTCTCGATTAAATCAGGCAATGCCGAAAGGTATACAAGCGGCTTTGAAAATGTTAAAAGGCCTAAGAAAAAATATAAAACAGAATTTCTTCCTTTTTTGCTCGCAAGGCTCGCGCTAAAACATCCACAACAAAATGACGAAAACAGAAACAACGCCACAACAACTATAGCGACTATCTGAGCTATTGGCACAATGTCGGCTATCGTCGTTTGAACGACATCCAACATGGCGCGTATCTCTTGAACCAAAAGTTCGATCTCTTTAAACGTGCTCTCGACCTCTGTGACGCTTAACGTTATCTCGTCGAAGTTTCCGGTTAGAGCGTTAAGGCTTTCGGTAAGCTTTGTTTCAAGGTTAAGTATTGCGTTGCTTAAATCGCTGAACAAGTTCATAGTATTGTCCTCTCTTTCAACATTTATAAATTTAATTTTAAAAAACCAAACATCAAACGATTATAAAGCCGAGGCTATCAGCAAAGCTTGGCTAAATCGTTGCTAGTGGAAACTGTCATAAAAAAAACTCGCAACAGACCTAAACAAAAAAGCATATAGATACATATGTATCGTAGTCCAGCCATAGCCACCGATTAAACCGGTTACAAGCCTCCTTTTGTTAGTCGAATGTTTTATGTTAAAACGTTGTAAAAGCCAATCAAATAGCATGACAAAGCTTAACAGACACGCTGTTGCAAACGAGATTGGCGCAAAGAAAAAAGCGACAACCGCAACCGGTGCGGACAGAACAACCCCGGTACACCGCGCACATAGGGGGAATTGGTATCCGCGTGCAAAAAAACTTCTCTCGGGCAGTTGGTGACAACCCGTCACGCCTCCAAGTTCCATCAGCCAAATCCAGCATTTTGTAGCTTTGTCCATTACATCTTGCTCTTAAAGCCGCAGTTATCACACACCCAATAGTTAGTGTTATTTGTTTTTTTGCCTTCGCCACACGCGCCACATAAAATCCCAATCGGCCCCATAAGAATCCAACCACAGATACCTTTCGTAGCGCTGTAGTCTTTTCCTTTGGTTGTAACCTCGTTAATAACGTGGGTTCTGTCGCTTCCACATCGTTTACAATTCATTTTATAATATCCCTACCTTTCAAAAAAGTTGTTTTCACTTTCAAGTTCAATTAAATTCTACTATAAATATGACAAAATATCAAACTCTCAGTTTTAATGTTTAACAATTGTTAATATTTTGATATAATAACGGTAAATATCGATAAAAGGAGTTTTGCATGTCGTTTTATGGAATAGCGTTGTTTACGTTTCGCGCGCTCTTTTTTGCGGCGATTGTCGGGCTTGTGTACAGCATTTTATATGTTACACACGCGTTTTTTGCAAAAAGAAAAATCAAAATAAAGAGATTTGCTTTAAGCGTTGTTTTGGTTTGCTATATAGCGGCACTTTATCAAATAACTGTAATACGAAATTGGGAAAATTTCTTAAACTTTACAACCCCCGATTTTACGTTTCAAGATGTTCAAATTATACCTCTCAGAACAACCATTATAACTGCAAGAAGTAGCGTTTGGTCGTTTATATACAACGCGTTTGGCAATATGTTTTGGTTTTTACCGCTCGGAGCTATAGTGCCGCCTTTGTTTAAAAAGATCAATAATCTTTTTGCCGTCGCCCTGTTGGGTTTTTTAGTTTCGCTTTCGATAGAAATCTTGCAATGGCTTTTTACAAGTGGCATAAGCGACATCGACGATGTTTTGTTTAATGTTGCGGGAACTGTGGTTGGCTTTTTACTATATAAGATTTTTAACATGTTGTTAAAAAGGCGTTAAATGTGTGTATAGCGTTGTTTATATATACATTATGTAAATCGGCTGTTAAGCGCGTTTTATGACGAAAAGTTTTTGAGACAAATTGAGCTGGGCAACGCATAAAGCTGATTTTTGAAAAATATAATTAACAAAACAAACACTTAAATAAAAAAAATTTTAGCAAAAATTATTTAAAAAAATCTCCAATATACAACTACTAACAAAATAAAGAAAAAAATGCAAGTTATAAGTTGATGTGTAATATCAAGATAAATTACAAAGTGTTTGTTATATAATTAACATAATTTAGCGAATTTTTTGGTTATTTTGTATATTATAGAATTGAATATATATGCACATCAACAGTAATATTCACATTTTATTAATTTACCTT
>CAYJJR010000108.1:0-7168 GCA_964370565.1 uncultured Oscillospiraceae bacterium
GGAAAAGTATGAAAAAATTTTTATTAACAGTTATTTTGTTGATTTGTGCGGGAGTCGTCGCTTTTTTTATAAAGGATTTAATCGACCGAAACAATCCCGATCACGCAGTTGCTCAAATTACCGTTATGGCGGATACAAACGTCGTTACAACTATTACGTCGGGATATAACTGGGCGTTTGCTTTTGGCGAACAAAAAAGTAAAACTTCAATCGGCGTTGTCGATCTTTCGATAGTTCCGACAGAACTAATTGGCGGCGAGCTTCTAGACATATCGTTCTCGCGAACCCCGATTTCGTACACAGTGAGCCGAAGCGGTTCGTACAACTATCAATTTGAAGTTATCGAGGCGCCGTTTGTTGTGACGTACGAAAAAGGCGGATATATTTATAAAGTCGACGCGGAGTTTGAACAAGGAACGGTTGAATATTATTTCTACCTATTGGTAACGTAAAAACGGTTGTTTAACGTATGGCAAATTTACTCTTTACTTTATCGCTTTGTTGTGTTACAATAATATCAAGTCAAATACATTTGGAGAAACAGATGAAACTTTTCCTAAACAACTTTTTTAACTTTTTTTATTTTGCCAGCTATTATTTTAGCATGGTGGTTTTGTGTTGTTCGGGAAAGATAAATTCAAAAATAGCTTTAAGCTAGTTTTTTAGATTTTACGCTCCGCGACACAACACGTCGCGGAGTTTTTTTGTTTTTTCTAAATTAAGAAGGGTAAAAAGAATATGATTATCGTAGTAAAGAAAAATCCCGACAGCGCTCAACTTGAAAACCTCGTTACGTGGGCAGAAAGCCTTGGGCTTTCGATCTATCGAAGCGAGGGGAGTTCAAACCTTATATTAGGGCTTGTCGGGGACACGACCGCTATCGATATCGAACTTGTTCGTTCGATAGATATCGTAGAGGACGTAAAACGAATACAAGAACCGTATAAAAAAGCCAACCGTAAATTTAACAACCAAGACACCGTCATAGATGTCTCGGGGGTTTTAATTGGTGGCGGAAACTTTGCAATCTGTGCGGGGCCTTGTTCGATTGAATCGGAACAACAAATTATTGAGGTTGCGAACGACGTTAAAAAATCCGGGGCGAAAATTCTTCGCGGCGGCGCATTTAAGCCGAGAACCTCGCCTTATGCGTTCCAAGGCCTAGGCGGCGACGGAATAGAACTTCTTCTTAAAGCAAAGAAAGCCTCGGGGCTTCCAACCGTAACCGAGATTATGGAGATTTCGCAACTTAAATATTTCGACGAGATAGACATGATACAAGTAGGTGCGCGCAACATGCAAAACTTCCAGCTTTTAAAGGAACTAGGTCTTACAAAAAAACCAATCCTTTTAAAACGCGGCCTTGCAAACACTATCGACGAACTTTTGATGAGCGTCGAATATATAATGGCGGGCGGCAACAACGACGTTATACTTTGCGAAAGAGGGATAAGGACGTTTGAAACCGCGACACGAAACACCCTTGACATATCCGCGATACCGGTGTTGAAAAAGAAAACACATCTTCCGATAGTTATAGACCCGTCCCACGCAAGCGGTAGCTACACGTTTGTTAAACCGTTGTCGCTAGCGTCGGTTGCGGCAGGTTGCGACGGGCTTATGATAGAGGTCCACAACAATCCGCAAAAAGCGCTTTGCGACGGTGCCCAATCGCTTACTCCGCAAAAGTTCGACGACGTAGTTAAGGCGGTTGAAGCGATAAGGCCGTTTTCTATGAAACCGGAGGACTTTGAAAGATGATTTTTGGGGTAGTTGGTTTGGGTTTAATCGGCGGTTCGTTTGCGAGGGCGATTAAAGCGAAACGTGGCGACAAAGTTTTTGGGTTTGACATAAACTTAAAAACTGTCGAACAAGCAAAGGAACAAAACGCAATCGACGGGTTTTTATCACCCGAAAAATTAAAACTTTGTGATGTTATATTGATAGCTCTTTACCCGAAAGATGTCATAGATTTTGTGCAACAAAACAGCGATAATTTTAAAGACGGCGCGGTCGTAGTAGATTGTGCTGGTGTGAAACTTGAGATATGTGAAAAACTTTTTAAGACGGCGAAAACCAAAAATTTTACGTTTATCGGGGGACACCCGATGGCGGGGGTTGCGAAAACGGGGTTTGACGGATCTTTTGAAAATATGTTTAAAAAGGCATCTATGATAGTTGTGTTGCCCGAAAACCTTTCAAACAGACTGTTTGACGAGGTTAAAGAGATTTTTTATTCTTTGGGATTTGCAACAATAACAAATAGTACCGCGGTTCAACACGATAAGATAATTGCGTTTTCGTCACAGCTAGCACACGTTATTTCAAGCGCATATGTGAAAAGTGAAACCGCGACGGAATACGGGGGATTTTCTGCCGGAAGTTTTCGCGACATGACACGCGTTGCGTGGCTTAACGAGGAACTTTGGTCTAGGCTTTTTATAGACAACCGAGAATTTTTGTCAAACGAAATATCCGTTTTGATAAACCGTCTGTCGGAATACAAAGCGGCACTTGACAACAACGATTTTGAAACTTTGCGAGGTCTTTTAAAAGACGGACGCGAGATAAAAGAAAAGCTAAACGACGCCGAAAGGAACAAAAATTTTGAACAAAGTTTTAGTTAAAACAAAATCAAAAAACTACGAAGTTTTGATTTCAAACGATATCTTAAAGGATAGCGGAAAGTTGATAAAAAAAGTTATAAACCCATGCAAAGCGCTTGTGGTGTGCGACAAAAACGTTTCAAAACTTTATCTTGAAACGGTAAAAAAATCATTGGAAACCGAAAGGTTTTTGCCGTTTGAATTTATCTTTTCGCCGGGGGAACAAAGCAAAACGACCAAGACTGCGCTTGAGATAGTCGACCTTTTATCGCAAAACGATTTTTCGAGAAGCGACATTGTTGTGGCACTTGGAGGCGGGATTTCGGGCGACATGGCGGCGTTTGCGGCATCTATATACCTTAGGGGACTTCGGTTTGTCGGCGTTCCGACTTCGTTACTTGCGATGGTAGACAGTTCGGTTGGCGGCAAAACAGGGGTTAACCTTGAAAAGGGCAAAAATCTTTGCGGAACGTTCCATCAACCCGAACTTGTGTTGTGTGACGTGAGCACACTTGAAACGTTGCCAAAAGAAAATTTTGCGGACGGATTTGTTGAAGCGGTTAAAACCGCCGTGTTGTTCGACAACGAGATGTTTTGTGACATTGAACAAAACAAACTTTCGACGACCGAGATTATAACAAAATCTGTTGAGCACAAAGCGAGGATAGTGGAACAAGACGAAACGGAACAAGGCGAGCGAAAAAAACTTAACCTTGGACACACGATTGGACACGCGATTGAAAAGCTGTCGGGCTACGAAATATCCCACGGCAGGGCAGTAGCGATTGGTATGGTGGCGGTTGCGCGGTTTGCGGAGCGAAACGGTGTGGCGACAGAGGCTGTTGCGCAAAGAATTGAGACAGTGCTTAAAAAAGCAGGTGTTTCGGTTAAATGCGAGTTTTCGGCAAAACAACTCGCGGGCGTGACAGTTTCGGACAAAAAAAGATCGGCGAATAAAATTTCGTTTATAGTTCCAAAACGAATTGGCGAATGTGACATAATCGATTATGACATGTCGTTTGTACAAACTATTATAGAAACGGGGATAACGTGATGGACGTTTTAATATCACCTCGTAAACTTTCGGGCGAAATTTCCGCTATTTCTTCAAAGTCGGTAGCACACAGGGCGCTTATCTGCGCGGCGCTTGCGGACAATTCGACAGATATCATAATAAACGATATAAACGACGATATAACGGCTACCATCGAGGTTATAAAAAGCCTTGGCGGAAAAGTTGAAAAAAATCAAAACACCTACACCGTTTTTCCGATTAAAGAAGTTTTAGACGATGTAAAAGAGATCAATTGTTTTGAAAGCGGTTCGACGTTTAGGTTTATTCTTCCCGTTATCTCGGCAAAAGGATTTTCGGCAAACATTAACGGAGAGGGAAGACTTCCCGACCGCCCTATAAACGAACTGGGTTGTCTGCTTTGTGAAAACGGCACAAAAATCGAGTTTAAGAAGCAAGGAAAAACTTTGCCGCTTTTTATTGAGGGGAAACTGAAATCGGGCAGATATGAGATTTCGGGCGAAGTTAGTTCCCAATATATCTCGGGGCTTTTGTTCGCGCTTGCGCTTTTAAATGGCGACAGCGAGATAATTATTAAAGGAACGCTTGAAAGCAAAGGGTATGTCGACATTACGATACAGATGTTAGACGTGTTTGGTGTTGCGGTCAAGACGACGGAAAAAGGTTTTTTTGTTAAAGGTAACCAAACATACAAAACCCCTAAAACGTTAACTATCGAGGGTGATTATAGCAACGCGGCGTTTTGGCTTTGTGGGTTTTCGCTTTCGGGCGGCGGCGACGTTTTAAACCTTAACGAACATTCAAAACAGCCGGACAAAAAAATTTATGATATTATAAAACTTTATCAGGATAACAAACAAAATGACGATATTTCTTTTTGTGCGAAAGATATCCCCGACCTTGTCCCTGTTCTTTCGGTTTATGCTTGTGGTTTTAACGTTAAAACCACGATAACCGATTGTAAGAGATTAAGACTTAAAGAAAGCGACAGGATTAAAACAACGGTCGAGATGATAACGGCGCTTTCGGGCGAAGCACAAATAAACGGCGACAGTATAGTTATTTATGGCAAAGGGAAGCTTTCGGGCGGTGTCGTAGACAGCCACAACGACCACCGCATAGCGATGTCGGCGGCGATAGCGTCGGTTATTGCCACAGGGGATATAACGATTAACGACGCGACGGCGGTTAACAAATCGTATCCTAAATTTTTTGAGGATTTTGAAAAGCTCGGAGGTATCGTAACATGGGTTCGGTAGTAGGTAAAAACATAAAAGTTTCGGTTTTTGGCGAGTCGCATTCCGAGGCTTTGGGGGTTTCTATAGACGGAGTGCCCGCCGGAGTTAAGATAGATTTTGATAGCTTGTCGGAACTGTTGGCGCGCCGTGCCCCAAAAGGCGGGGGGCTTTCGACCGCACGAAAAGAAAGCGATATGCCAAACTTTATAAGCGGAGTCAAAGACGGCGTAACGACGGGAAGCCCGATTTGCGCAATAATCCAAAACACCGATACGCGTTCAAAAGACTATGAAAAACTACGGTTTGTTCCGCGCCCGTCCCACGCCGATTATCCGGCGCATATAAAACACGGCGGCAACAACGACATAAGAGGCGGCGGACATTTTTCCGCAAGGTTAACCGCTCCGCTCGTGGTTGCCGGAGCAATCTTTAAACAGCTTTTGGAACAAAAAAATATATTTATCGGCGCGCACATCTCGTCGATTGAAAATATTAACGACACGCCGATAGATCCGCTAAACGGAAGCGTGAAGCAACTTAAAGATATAAAAAACAATGAACTTTCGGTTTTTGACCAAACACAAGCAGGGCGCATGAAACAAGTTATACAAGACGCGAAACACGGGGGCGATTCGGTTGGCGGAACGGTTGAATGTTCTGTTGTCGGAATGCCTGTCGGAGCGGGAAGTCCGATGTTTGACGGAATTGAAAACAGAATAGCGTACGGGATGTTTGGGATACCGGCGGTTAAAGGGATAGAGTTTGGGAGCGGATTTTTCGGTTGTACGCTCAAAGGAAGCGAAAACAACGACGAGTTTGACGTGGTAAACAACGAGATAGTAGCAAAAACCAACAATGCCGGGGGAATTGTCGGAGGGCTTTCGAGCGGTATGCCTATAGTGTTTAAAGTAGCGTTTAAGCCGACTCCGTCGATTGCAAAACCGCAACAGACGGTTAACCTTAAGACGCTTGAACCCGAGGTTTTAACTATTGAGGGGCGACATGACCCATGTGTTGTCGTTCGCGCCGTTCCGATAGTTGAAGCAGTTGCGGCGATAGTTATATATGATATTTTGTGTGATTAACTCCGTTTTGGTTTAAATCAAATCGGTAGAATATAAGGAGAAAAAAGATGAATTTAGAACAATGCAGAAACGAGATTGACAAAATAGACGACGAGATGTCGCTTTTGTTTAAAAAGAGGATGGACATTGCGGAAGATGTAGCAAAATACAAGCTTGAAAACAACATTCCCATTTTAAACAAAGAGCGAGAACGTTCTATCGTTGCAAGGGTCACCGAAAACGTAGGCGATGAATATGCCATGTATACAAAGTTTTTGTACAACACGATATTTGAGCTTTCAAGGGCACATCAGGTGAAACTTAAGTCGAGCGAAACAGCTTTATACAAAAAAATAAAACAAGCTCTGGCACAGTCGCAACAGTTGTTTCCGCAAAAAGCAATCGTAGCGTGTCAAGGGGTTGAGGGCGCATATTCACAAGTTGCGTGTGACAGCATCTTTCCGCTTGCGAGCATTATGTATATGTCGTCGTTTGAAAGCGTGTTTAATGCGGTTGAAAAGGGGCTTTGCGCCTATGGCATACTGCCGCTTGAAAACAGCAGCAACGGTTCGATTAACGAAGTGTACGACCTTATGAAAAAACATAAATTCCACATCGCCCGAAGCGTCAAACAAAAGTTGAGCCACAGCCTTTTGGCGCACAAAGGGGTTAAGCTTTCCGATATAAAAGAGATCTATTCCCACAGTCAAGCGATAGCGCAATGCAGCGAGTTTTTAGAAAAGCATAAACATATTAAAGTTGTTCCGTGTGAAAACACTGCGTTTGCTGCAAAGATGATATTCGAGTCAAACAGAAAAGATATAGCGGCCATCTCGTCGTTTAAATGCGCCGAACTTTATGGGCTTGAAAATCTAGGCGAAAAGGTTCAAAACTATGAAGATAGTTACACGACGTTTATATGTATATCAAAAAATCTCGAGATCTACGGCGGAGCAAATAAGATTAACTTCATGACAACGGTGTCACATACGCCGGGCGCGCTTGGAAGTCTTCTTGGAAAGTTCTCCGCTATTGGTCTTAACCTTAGTAAGATAGAAAGCCGACCGATGCCGGGCACCGATTTCGCGTTTATGTTTTATTTCACGATTGATGGTTCTGTTTGGTCGGAAGATGTTTTGAGGCTTTTTTCCGACATGTCCGAAACCCACGACCAGTTTGAGTTCCTTGGGGCGTATACGGAGCTTTAGTTAATGAGGAGTTAGGAGT
>CAYJJR010000109.1:0-7167 GCA_964370565.1 uncultured Oscillospiraceae bacterium
TTGTTTGACGGGAGGTATTCAATACTTTTTGTTGCTTTTCGGGGAGGTAGAGTAGGGGCGGATACTTTATCCGCCCGCCGTAGAACAGAGATAATATAAATAATCCGCAGGATTATTTCCAAGAGTTCTGCCGTAAGGCAGAGATTATGTAAAGGAGTTGCACATTAATTGAAACGCAAGATATTTAGATTATCATTTTTAAGCTGTGTTGTAACCGCGTTGCTCACAAGCTTACTCATAGAACTTGTTCTTTTTGGAAGCATAACAGACAGCATGGAACAAGACGTTAAACAAGCCGGTTTTGAATATCGCGATGTCTTAAACGAAATCGAAATTCAAAAGGCGGATTTTCTCGCGAGCGTGCCACACGGAAACCTTCGCGTTACGCTTATAACCGCGACGGGCGAGATAGCGTTTGACAACCGTTCTAATACAACGGAAAACCACGCAGACAGGCCGGAATTTATCCAATCGGTTGAAACCGGGTTTGGGTCGTCTACAAGATTTTCCGATACTATCGGACAACAAACGTTCTACTACGCCATTCTTTTGGATGACGGAAACGTTATAAGAGTTTCTCGAACTATCGACAGCGTGTTCACGATAGTTGTGGACAGCTTGCCTTATGTTTTGCTTGGCGTGTTGGCTGTTCTTATTGCAAGTATATTGATAAGCAAAAAGTTCACGTCGTTTGTCGTCGACCCGATTAACACAATAGACGTTGAAAACCCTTTAAAAGCAAAGGCTTATGAAGAACTCTCGCCGCTTTTGTTAAGAATAGACAGCCAGACTGTTAAATTAAAATCGCAGATGACCGACCTTGAAAAGATGCGCAACGAACTTTCCGATATTATGGAACAGATGGAAGAAGGGTTGGTCGTACTAAATTCGGCGGGCAAGGTTTTAAGTATAAACAACGCCGCCGCCGATATCTTGAACTGTCAAAAGGATCTAAGCGTTGGACGATATATGCTTGAACTTAACCGTGACGAGGTTTTCCAAAAGATTAACAAAGCGGTTAACGACAAAACAAACCTACAAACAGAGTTTACAAAGGGCGAAAGCATATACAACATCTCGGTATCCAACATAAAATCGGGCGGAAGCATCTTGATGTTTGTCAACGTAACCGAGAGATATTTAGCGGAAAAGATGCGTAAAGAATTTTCCGCGAACGTTTCGCATGAACTTAAAACGCCGCTCCAAACGATTACCGGTTCGGCGGAGCTTTTGAAAAACAACATGGTAAAACAAGAGGATATCCCACAGTTTATCGAAAGGATACATTCCGAGGGCTTGCGCATGACCTCGCTTATCCAAGACATAATTAAACTTTCACATCTCGACGAAAACGCAAGCGATATTCAAAAAGAAACGGTAGATATTTTTGAAATTGTAAGGGATTGCGAACTTGAGTATAAGCAAAAGGCAAGCGAAAAAAATATATTACTTAATGTATCGGGTGAAAGTTGTTTAATTTTGGGGACAAAGCTTGTTCTTAAAGAATGTATCTATAACATAGTTGACAACGCTATTAAATACACAAACAACGGCGGAGCGGTTAACATTAACGTTGTAAATAACGAGCAGTTTGTTAAACTGTCGGTTCAAGACAGCGGCATAGGGATTCCGAAAGAGGAACAAACACGCGTTTTTGAAAGGTTCTACCGCGTAGAGAAAAGTCGTTGTCGCGATAAAGGCGGTACGGGACTTGGCCTTTCGATAGTTAAGCACGCAGTTTTAATCCATGACGGAGAGATATCCCTTGAAAGCGAAGAACAAAAAGGAACAACAATTTCGATTAGTTTTCCTAAAGTATAGTTAAAGAACTTTATTTAAGCCAAAAATTTTTAAGTTGATTAACAAGCAAAAAAACAGCGGTATAACGAGAAATGCTCGATATATCGCTGTTTTTTGAGACAAAACGTAAAAATTAAAAAATAATTGAATTTATTTAAAAAAAACAGGAAAAAATACTTTAACATATGTTATTATATACTATGCTAATAATAATTTAAAATACATGAAACGGAAGTGTTGCAAAAATGAAATTCTATCTTGAAGGACAGGATAAGATATTTGAAAGTTTAAAGACTTCAGATGTCGGCCTTAGTGAAAATGAGGCGCAAAAACGCCTTGAGACAAACGGGAAAAATAAACTTGACGAAGGCAAAAAAGTGAGCCTTTTTTCTCGTTTTGTAAAACAACTTATGGACCCTATGATAATAATTCTAATAGCCGCCGCTGTTGTGTCGGGTATAACTTCTTCAATCGAGGGACACGGTTTAACCGACGCTGTAATAATCCTTGCGGTTGTTATAATCAACTCGGTACTCGGTGTCTATCAAGAAAGCAAAGCAGAAAAAGCGATTGAGGCTTTGCAACAGATGTCTGCCGCCACAAGCAAGGTTTTGCGTGGGGACACTTTGATGACTGTTAAAAGCGAACAACTTGTTGTGGGCGATATAATTATCCTTGAAGCGGGCGACGCCGTGCCGGCAGACGCTCGAATAATCGAAAGCGCAAGCCTTCAAATCGAGGAAGCGGCGCTAACCGGTGAAAGCGTTCCCGTTAACAAGATGATAGATACCCTAATGCTTAACGAGGGCGCAAAAGATATCTCGCTTGGTGACCGTAAAAACATGGTGTACATGGGAAGCACCGTTGTCTACGGCAGGGGAAAAGCGGTAGTAACCGCAACCGGAATGGCAACCGAGATGGGCAAGATTGCCCACACCCTTTCGATGGTTGTCGAAAGCAAAACACCGCTTCAAAAGAAACTCTCTCAACTAAGCCACGTATTGACATACGTCGTTCTTGGAATATGTGTTTTCATCTTTGCAATTGGTGTTTGGCGCGCCGGCAGTTTCACATATGACGCCATAGTTTCAAGTTTCATGGTTGCCGTAAGCCTTGCGGTTGCCGCCATTCCCGAAGGGCTTGCCGCCGTTGTTACGATAGTTCTTTCGATCGGCGTTACAAACATGTCCAAGAAAAACGCTATTATACGCCGCCTGACGGCGGTTGAAACGCTCGGTTGTGCCGAGATAATCTGTTCCGACAAAACAGGAACGTTAACACAAAACAAAATGACAGTCGTCGAAGAATTCACCCCCGACAAAAATCTTTTGGGGCTTGGTATGGCGCTTGCAAGCGACGCGAACATAGGCGCTTCGGGGGAAGCCGAGGGCGAGCCTACCGAATGTGCGCTTGTTAACTATGCAAACAAACTAGGAACTAACAAAGCCGAAATCGAAGACGATTATCCAAGGGTTGGCGAAGCTCCGTTTGACAGCATGAGAAAGATGATGTCGACCGTCCACAAAACAAAAGACGGAATAGTTCAATATACAAAGGGCGCGCCCGACGAGCTCCTTAAATGTTGTACACATTATCTTGACCAAGACGGAAAAACCGTTAAGCTAACCGAGGAATACAAAGCACAAATTCTTTCACAAAATAAAGAGATGGCTAACAAGGCGCTTCGCGTGCTCGCGCTTGCAAAAAGAGACCACCAAGCCGAACCGTCCGATTTTGCGCCGACAGCACTTGAAAAGGAACTTTGTTTTATCGGCTTAACCGGAATGATTGACCCTGTGCGCCCCGAGGTTATGGATGCGGTTGAAGAATGCCGAAAAGCCGGAATTCGTCCGATTATGATAACAGGTGACCACAAAGACACGGCGGTTGCAATTGCAAAGTCTCTTGGTATTATAACGGACGAAAGCCAAGCTATAACGGGCGCTATGCTTGAAGAGATAAGCGAACAGCAGTTGAACACTGACATAGAAAAATATTCTGTTTATGCAAGGGTTCAACCGGAGCATAAAGTCAGAATTGTCAACGCTTGGCGCAACAAAGGATACGTCACCGCAATGACGGGGGACGGCGTTAACGACGCCCCAAGTATCAAGAGCGCCGACATCGGAATCGGAATGGGTATTACGGGAACCGATGTTACCAAAAATGTCGCCGATATGGTTTTAACCGACGACAACTTTGCAACGATAGTAGGCGCGGTTAAACAGGGAAGACGAATATACGACAACATAAGAAAATCTATTCAGTTCCTTTTGTCCTCCAACATGAGCGAAGTTATTAGCGTGTTTGTCGCAACGATGCTCGGGTTTGTTATTCTTCAACCTATCCACCTTCTTTGGATTAACCTCATAACCGACACGTTCCCCGCCCTTGCGCTTGGAACGGAAAAGGAAGAACCGGGAATTATGAGCCGTCCTCCGCGCAACAAAAACGACGGAATTTTCTCGGGCGGTGTCGGAGTTGATATCATTTACCAAGGATTTTTGGTCGCGTGTCTAACACTTTTCTCGTATTTCGTAGGCCACTATATCGAGTCGGGCGTTTGGGAGATTGCGAACAGCGACGACGGAATAACTATGGCGTTCCTTACGATGAGCCTTGCGGAAATATTCCACAGCTTTAGTATGCGTTCGCAAAGAAAGAGCATCTTCACCCTTAAACACCAAAACAAACTGCTTTGGATTGGCGGAATAACGAGTTTAGTCCTTACTATCTTTGTTTTGTATATCCCGTTCTTGCAAACCGCTTTTGGTTTTGAGCCTATTAGCCTTGTCGAGTTCGGAATTGCGGCGGGTCTTGCTTGTCTTATGATCCCAATAGTTGAAATAGTAAAGTTCTTTCAAAGAGCAGCGGCGAAAAAATAATATTGCAATTAAAAAAGCCTATCGAGCAACATCTGCTCGATAGGCTTTTTCTAATATTCTGTAAATAAATTCTGTACATGTTCAACAGGGGAATAGTCTTCAATCGGTGTATTATACAAGCTGAGCATGTATAGGTTTGGAAGATTTTCGAGTGGCGAAATATCGGTTAGAACAGGGTTGTCATCAAGATCAATAAATTCAACGCTTGTTAACCCCGACAAACTGCTTATATCGCTTAAACTAGCGCAATTATTAAGGTCAAGAAACATAAGATTAGGAATATCGTTAAGTATGTCAATTTTTGTTAATTTTGGGCACATCGTTATACTTATACTGCTTAAGTTTTGATGTCCGGACAATCCGCTAATATCGGATAAACTATTGTTGCCGTTCAAAGAAAATCTATCCAAACTAGGGTTTTTTTCAATAAAATCTATATCGACCAAGGAATCTACATAAGCTATAGATAAATTTTCTACAGAGGAACTTTCAACACTGTTGACATACCCCCCAAGCAAGCCAATAGTTTTTAAATTGTCAAGTTCAGATAAAACCGACAGGTCGTTTAGATAGTTAACATGATCAAATGATACGCTTTCTAAATTCACAAGATTTTTTAAAGCGGTTGCATCGGTTAAACCAACGCTGCTTAATGAGAGTTCTTTTAAACTCGTGTTAGAAGAAAGAAAATCAAGGTTGTGGATATTGGAAAATTGAAACAAACTTAAAGTTTCTAGATTTTCAAGCTTTGAAATTGGGGTTAAATCTTGCAAATTATCTTCGCTTAACGACAGATGTTTCAAGTTTGGAAGCTTTTCTAAAACGCTTATATCGCTTATCTCGTTTAAATCTAATTTAAGCGTTGCAAGGTTTGTTAAATTTTCAAGCACACTGATGTCTGTGATGTTGTTTATGCTTAAATCAAGCGTTGTTATCTCTGTTAGAGTTGCAAGATTGCTTATGTCGTCAATTTCCGAACCGCTTAAATCAACCACCTTTACGTTGGTATAGTAGGGGAGGTCTTCCATAGGCGGGTCTGTTCTGTTGCTGAAATCGAGCGACTCGACAAGTGCCATTCTCTCGTGGCTCGCTTTGAGATTTTCAAGTCGCTTTTGTTCGTCATACTCTACTCGTTCACCAACCATTTGAAGCAGCTGTACAATCAGACTTATAAACAAAACGTTGGCGACTACTAAACACACGATTATTATAATTGTATTGCGTGTCAAAAGCTTTTCTTTCATTTTTCTTTTCCTTTCAACTTATTTTTATGTTGATCTATTGTGAATTTAATACCAATTTATAATAAATTCTCTTAAATGTCAAATACTATAACTTTAAGGGTGTGGATAAAGGCATTGATTAACTTTTTTCCACTCCCAACTTTAAGAGGATTTTTTATGTGTAAAAAAAATGTGTTGCAATTAATAATATGCGGTGCGCTTTGTGGGTTTTTAAACGGTTTTTTCGGAAGCGGTGGCGGAATTGTTTCGGTTGTTTTTTTGAGGAAAATTGTTTCAAGCGAAAAACAAGCCCACGCGTGTTCGACGTTTGTTATGCTTCTTTTAAGTATTGTCAGCCTATGCTTATATTGGAACGGCGGTTTTGTCGACATTAATCAGGCAATATATTTTGTTCCGCTCGGTTTAGTCGGGTCGGTGGTTGGAGCTTTTTTTCTTAAAAAGATTGGGTCTGCTACTTTGAAAAAAATCTTCGGTGCAGTTCTTGTGGTTTCGGGGGTTTTGATACTTTTAAGATGAATGTTATAATAACTTCGGCGGTTGGATTTTTGTGTGGGGTTTTCGCTTCTATGGGGCTAGGCGGTGGCTTTTTGTTTGTGTTGTATTTTGCGCTTTTCACCGATACAAAACAACAATCTATTCAAGCGTTTAACCTTTTGTTTTTTATACCGATAGCGTCACTGTCGATTTTTTTTCATTTTAAAAATAAACTTATACAGATAAAACCGGCTACTATAATGGCGTTGTCCGGTATTATATTTGTTTTGTTCGGTTTTTTCGTTGCAAAACATATTGAAAGCGAGATGTTGCGTAAAATATTTGCCGCTTTCACAATCGTTGTCGGATTAAAAGATATAATTTGTACCGAAAAACAAAAATGATGTTTTGTGATTTAAAGAAAGTTATTACTATATAAATAATCTCCGCCTTTCGGCGGAGCTATTGGAAATACTCCTTGTCGAACTTCGTTCGCCATTTTGCACTGTTCGTGCAAAAACGTAGTATTTCTTGTATTTTAAGCTACATCTAATATAAATTATGTATATATATAAGGTGGTTGAATTGTTAGTTGAACAATCTGTTTGAATAGCATTTTTGACATTTAAAATTGGTTGTATAAAAAAGTTCAAAATAATTTTAAAATAATTCAAAAAAACCTTTGAAAACCTATTGTAATTGCAATTTCTTTTTGTTATAATAATTAGGCGACTGTAGCGATATGCTTTGACGCGGGAGGTTGC
>CAYJJR010000110.1:0-7081 GCA_964370565.1 uncultured Oscillospiraceae bacterium
TATCTGTTCTAAACTTCTTTCGGCAGAAAAACAACTTGATTTTTCGGGCGAGCCCGCCGTTATCTTGATGATTGGGGTAAACGGTGCCGGAAAGACGACAACAAGCGGAAAACTTGCGGCGTATTTTAGCTTAATCGGAAAAAAGGTCATTCTTGCTGCAGCAGATACATTTAGAGCGGCGGCAGAAGACCAACTTGAGGTTTGGGCTAATCGTAGCGGTTGCGAATTGATACGCGGCGCAAACGACCCGTCGGCGGTTATCTATGACGCTATAACTTCGGCAAAGCAAAAGGGCGTTGACATAGTAATATGTGACACGGCGGGAAGACTTCACACAAAGAAAAATCTCATGGACGAGCTTTCAAAGATGCACAGGACTATAAAAAAAGCAAGTCCAACAGCTTCGATAGAAACCTTTTTAGTGCTTGACGCTGTTACGGGTCAAAACGCTATTAACCAAGCGGCACAGTTCACCGACAAGGCGGCGGTTACCGGAATTGTTCTTACAAAACTTGACGGAACCGCAAAAGGCGGCGCGGTTTTATCTATTAAAAGAACACTTGAAATTCCGGTTAGGTTTATCGGCGTTGGCGAAGGTATCGACGATGTTTCGGAATTTGTACCAAGCGATTTTTCAAAAGCTTTGTTTTCATAAAATCTTTGATTTCGAAAGAAACTAATCTTAGCGAACAGATAAGCTTTACACGAAAGGAGCATGTTTTAACATGAACCAACTAAAAACTATAGTAATTGCAACAAACAACGACCATAAATTAAAAGAGATGTCCGAGATATTAAGTCCTCTCGGGTTTGAATGTGTTACTTTAAAAGATGTGGGCTTTTTTGAAGATATCGAGGAAACGGGAAACACGTTGACAGAGAATTCTTTAATTAAATGCAGAGCGGTTTTTGAAAAGATTAATAAACCGGTCGTCGCGGACGATACAGGACTTTTTGTAGATGTTTTGGATTTTGCCCCGGGGGTTCACACAGCGCGGTATGCAGGAGAGCAATGTGACCCACAAAAAAATGTTGACAAACTGCTTAAAGAGCTTTCGGGTATACCGATTGAACAAAGAAACGCTCGGTTTGTTTCGGTTATTTCTTATATCGACGGCGACGGCAAACATAAAACTTTTTCCGGTGTGTGCGAGGGCAGGATTGGGTTTGAGAAAAGGGGCGAGGGTGGTTTTGGATATGACCCCATTTTTTTAACCACTGGCAACAGGACACTTGCAGAGATAGGGGACAAACACAAACACGACATAAGCCACAGGGCAAGAGCATTAAGAAAATTTTGCTTTTACCTTAGAAATATAAAAAGAATGAGGAAAGAAAATGACATCTAAAGAAAGAGCAACTTTAAGAAAACACGCAAACGGTTTGGAAACCGTTTATTATATCGGCAAGGATGGAATCGAAGAAGCTGTTGTTAAAGGAATTCGAGAAGCTTTGACAGCAAGAGAACTTATAAAGATAAAGTGTCAAGAGGGTTGCCCGATACCTTCAAAAGAAGCGGCCTATATTGTTGCTGATAAACTCGCAGCAGAAGCGGTTCAAGTTATCGGACAAAAATTTGTTCTTTACAAGAAAAATTCCGACATAAATAAATACGGAATATAGGAAATTTTATGGAGCAAATCAAGCAAAAAAAACTGCTTATATTTGGCGGAATGTTCAGTCCTCCACATAAAGGACACGAGTTACTGCTTGAACAGGCGATTAAAACGATTAATCCGGATTTAACGCTCGTAGTTCCGTCGAGTAACGCTCCGCACAGGTCGAAAAGCGAAGTATTATATCTCGACAGGTTTAACATGTGCAAGACTTTTTCTATTGGTAAAAACAACGTTGTTGTTAGCAATATTGAAAATCCGAAAAGAAAAGGGAAAAACTTTTCGACAAGAACGCTTGCAACGATTAAAAACAGATATAAAAACTTTGAACTGTTTTTGCTTGTCGGGGGCGACGAACTAATTAATTTTTACAGATGGCACAGGCACACAAGAGTTCTTTCGCAAGCCGCGATAGTCGCGGCGGCAAGGAAGGACAACCGGGAAGAGGTTGAACAAGCTTCAAAAGAACTTGTCAAAAAGGGCGGTAAGGTTATTATTATTGAGTATAAACCGCTTGAAATAAGTTCAACTATTATAAGAGAACGAATAAAAAACAACCGGACGTTGGACGAGTTGTTAAGCGATTATGTGATGAATTACATTGAAAGGTTAAAGCTGTATAGATAGATGACGGTTATTGAAGCAAAAGAGCTTGCAAAACAAAAACTCTCGCAAGAAAGATTTTACCATACCGAATGTGTAGCTAAAGCGGCCGAACAACTTTCTCTCAAAGTAGGCTATGACAAGGATATGGCTATTGTGGCGGCGTATCTACACGATATTTTGAAAGAAATTCCAAAGAATGATTTATTGCAAATATTAAGCGTGGGTGATATAATTGCTAAAAACGACCTTGAAGCCAGTTCTCCCGTGTGGCATGCGTTTGCGGGAGGGGAATATGTTGTTGAAAGTCTTTCGCTCTCGAGCGACATCGGCGACGCGGTTAGATATCATACAACTGCGCGAAGTAATATGACAACGCTTGAAAAGATAGTTTATCTTGCGGATTATATTTCAGAGGATAGGGATTTTGGCGGTGTTGTCGAGGTTAGAGAAGCCGCGGAACATTCAATAGACAAGGCTATTCTCCTGTCACTTAGAAACCAGATATGTCACCTTGCGAAACTTGGCAAACATATAAACAAACACTCGGTCGAAGCATTTAATTATTTTTTAAAAATCGGCGTAACGCTATAAGATTATTTTAACGGAAGGCAAAAACTTATGAGAAAAAAAGATAAAAAACCCGAAGAAATCAATGTAAATGAAACTGAAAAAGAACTACAACAAGTCGCCACGACCTCCGAAACAACCGAAGATGTTTTAGAAGAAATTGAACCTTCAAGCGAAACTGAAACTGACGAAAAATCGGAACAAACCGAAAAAGATACAAAAAATGTCGAATACGTAAAAAAGAACAAATTTGCAAGATGGATAATATTTGTTGTTATTCTTGCGCTTATAATTGCGGCGGTAGTTGGGATGTTGAACTATTCTCCACTTAGTACCGGTGAGGAAGCTATTGAAGAAGAATGGATGACGCCGGAATATATACGCGACAAAACAATGAACATCTTGATTTGCGGAATAACCGAAGATCTTGAGTATTCCGAAAAAGGCGAACCCCCCAATACCGATTTAATTATGGTAGCAAACTTTGATATCGAGGCAAACAAAGCAACGATACTTCAAATTCCGCGCGACACATATGTCGGGGACATTGTATACTACCGTAAAATCAACAGTATATATCCTTGGGGTCTTCTCGACGAGAGCGGACAACCGACAGGTGAAACCGGAATTGCGCCACTTGTTGAAACAATAAACGACCAATTTCAACTTCCTATCGACAACTATGTTGTTGTTTCTATGGAAGGTTTTAGACAAGCCATTGACATGATGGGTGGAGTAGAGGTTACTATCGACCAAGCGATTACGCTAGGGGACGCCGAATCGGGAGTGAAAATCGAACTTGAACCGGGAACACATACGTTTAACGGCGAGATGTCCGATCTCTTTGTTAGAAGCCGTTACTATTACACAGATGCCGATATCGGACGCATGAACGTTCAAAGATATTTCATGGCGGGGCTTTTAAACAAACTTTTGAATATGCCGACTTCGGAACTCATAACGCTTGTAAACGGTATTTTCCCATTTATCGAAACAGACCTTTCGATTTCCGAGGTTATCTCGCTTGCGATGATGGGTAAAGAACTTCCGACAGACGCTGTAACCGTTATATCGACACCGGGTGAGCATGTTACCGACTATGGAAGATATGGCGACGATATATGGACAATCCACAAAGCCGCGCTTGCGGATATGTTAAACGAGTATATGCGTCCGTATAGCGACGATGTACCCGAAACAGAACTTGGAGCAATTGAGGTTCAAAACCTTTACGACGAGTTTGATAACGACATATCTTCGCTTGATAGCTATGAAAACGAAACCCCACCGCCCGAACCCGAAGCGGAACAACCAACAGGTGAGGAGTCACCTGTTACAGATGGCGAGCAACCGACAACGGAAACAGACCAAACAACAAATACGGAGGGTTAACAATGGAACCGTTACAACTTGCAAAAAAAGCTGCGGAGATTTTAGACAATAAAAAAGGTGAACAAATTAAAGTTCTTGAGATATCCGACCTTACTGTAATTGCTGATTATTTTGTAATTGCTACCGGTAGCAGTACTACCCATGTAAGGGCGCTTGCCGGAGAGGTTGAATATATTTTGAAACAAGATGGTACTATGCCGCTTAGAACCGAGGGCGAGGACACCGCCGGTTGGATAGTATTAGATTACGGCAGCGTTTTAATACATGTTTTCAGCGAACAATCGAGGGATTTCTATTCGCTTGAAAAACTTTGGGCAGACGCAAAGCCGGTTGAATAGGTTTAAATTAAAATCAATTTAAAGGAAAAAGATGATGGATTATAATTTTAGTGAGATAGAGAAGAAATGGCAAAAGGTTTGGGACGACGAGGGAACGTTTGAGGCGAAAAACGACTATAGTCTTCCAAAATATTATACATTAGTAGAGTTTCCATATCCGTCGGGCGCGGGGCTACACGTCGGACACCCAAGGTCGTATACCGCTCTTGATATTGTTTCAAGGAAAAAAAGGCTTGAAGGATACAACGTGCTTTATCCAATGGGCTGGGACGCGTTTGGTCTTCCGACCGAAAACTTTGCCATGGCAAACCATGTCCACCCGGAAATAGTAACCAAAAAGAACATCGCTCGTTTTAAATCGCAACTTAAATCATTGGGACTTTCGTTCGATTGGTCGAGGGAGATAGACAGCACCGACCCAAACTATTATAAGTGGACACAATGGATCTTTTTACAACTTTTTAAAAAAGGACTTGCGTACAAAAAAGAGATGGCAGTTAATTTTTGTACATCGTGTAAAGTTGTTCTTGCAAACGAAGAGGTTGTAAACGGAGTTTGTGAACGTTGCCACAGCGAGGTTATTCGTAAGGTTAAAAGCCAATGGATGCTGGCTATTACAAAATATGCGGAGCGCCTTATAAGCGACCTTGATACGGTGGATTACATAGAGCGTGTTAAAATTCAACAGATTAACTGGATTGGGAAATCTGTCGGAGCAAACGTTAAGTTCACCACGACGACGGGCGACGACATGATGGTTTTCACCACAAGGGCGGACACGCTTTTTGGCGCAACATACATGGTTATGGCGCCGGAACACGAATTTATCGCAAAATGGAAAGACAAGATTACAAACCTTGACGAGATAAACGGATATAAAGAACAAGCTTTAAAGAAATCTGATTTTGAAAGAACCGAACTTGCAAAGGATAAAACCGGCGTTGAGATAAAAGGGGTTAAAGCAATAAACCCCGTAAACAACAAAGAGATACCTATCTTTATTTCGGATTATGTTTTGGCGTCATACGGAACGGGAGCTATCATGGCGGTTCCGGGGCATGACACGCGTGACTATGAATTTGCAAAAAAATTCAATCTGCCGATAGTTGAAGTTGTTTCGGGCGGAGATATTTCAAAAGAAGCGTATGTCGATTGTGACAAAGGAACTATGGTAAACTCCGGAATGCTCGACGGTTTAAGCGTCGAACAAGCTAAAGTTAAGATAATTGAATGGCTCGCTGAAAACAACAAGGGTGAGGCTCAAGTTAACTATAAACTTCGTGATTGGGTTTTCTCTCGTCAACGTTATTGGGGAGAACCAATACCTATCGTTTATTGCGAAAAATGTGGGTATCAACCTATCCCTGAAAGCGAACTGCCGCTTCTTCTTCCGGAACTCGAAGATTTTGAGCCGACAGATAACGGCGAATCTCCGCTTTCAAAACTTCCCGATTGGGTTAATACCTCCTGTCCTTGCTGTAACGGCAAAGCGGTTCGCGAGACCGATACAATGCCCCAATGGGCGGGCTCGTCGTGGTATTTCTTGCGTTACTGTGACCCACACAACAACGAGGCGTTAGCAAGCAAAGAGGCTCTTGAATACTGGTCGCCGATTGATTGGTACAACGGCGGAATGGAACACACGACGCTACATCTTTTGTATTCAAGATTTTGGCATAAATTCCTTTTTGATATCGGCGTAGTTCCAACTGCCGAGCCATATGCAAAACGCACAAGCCACGGAATGATTTTGGGCGAGACGGGCGAGAAAATGAGCAAATCGCGCGGTAACGTCGTTAACCCCGATGAGATTGTCGAACAATACGGTGCGGATACCATGCGTTTGTATGAGATGTTTATCGGAGATTTTGAAAAAGCGGCGCCGTGGTCGAGTAGCAGCATTAAAGGTTGTAAACGTTTTCTTGACAGAACTTTTGCGATGTTTAAAATGGTTAATGACCAAAAAGGGTATAGCGAAGATTTAAAATCTTCTATGCACAAGGCTATAAAAAAAGTTTCATTTGATATAGAAAACCTTAAACAAAACACAGCTATAGCGACACTTATGGCGCTTGTCAACGAGTTTTATGATAAAGGTTCGGTAACCGAAGACGAGTTTAAGACGTTTTTACAGCTACTTAATCCGTTTGCTCCACACATAACGGAGGAGCTTTGGAGTTTAAAAAACTATGGTGGACAGATTGCAAAAAGCGTTTGGCCGAAGTTTGACGAAAAAGAATGTATCGACAACGTAGCCGAGATAGCGGTTCAAGTTAACGGAAAACTTAAAGGAACAATAAGCGTTGCGGTTGACGCAGAACAACAAGCCGCAGTCGACCTTGCAAATGCTGACCCGAAAATTTCGTCAGAACTTTTAGGAAAACAGATAGTTAAAACTATCTATGTTAAAGGAAAAATCTTAAACTTTGTTGTAAGATAGCAATTTTGATATATATTTTTATTAAAAAATATATATCAAAAAATAAAAAAAAGCTTGAAATAGTAACAATTATTTGTTATAATAATTTGTGCTTGCATAAATCCTCTGGATAGCCAGCGGGG
>CAYJJR010000111.1:0-6964 GCA_964370565.1 uncultured Oscillospiraceae bacterium
AATTTATAATAATTAAAAAAAATCAACACAAAACGCTGTAAATGTGGTATAATAACTAAGTTAAATTTAAAACAATACGAAAACATAAAAAAGGAGAAAATTATGAAAACTCTTTTAAAAACCATGCCGCTTTTGTTGGTGCTTTGTTTGGCGGTGTTTGCGTTCCCGAACCAAGCGTTGGCGGCAGCAAATTCGGTTGTGCTCACCGGTGCAGGTGCAGGTGGGACAGATATCACCATTAATGCAAATGATTCACATACATTTGTACCGGGAAGTACGATTAGCCTTAGCATTAGCGGAGACACCTTAACTCTAACAAACATAAATTTGACCGGACCTTTAAAGGTAACCCGTAATGGTGGGATAAAGATTGTTCTTGTAGGCAGCAACAGTATCGACACAACAGGGTATTCGAATGTTGCAGGAATTACTGCTACCAATGTAACCATAGAAATTAACGGTTCGGGCGATTTGATGATAACTTCAGATGGACACGGAATAGATGCTTTTGCGGTGGAAACTCGTGGCGGGAATCTGTCTGTGAACTCTATGAGTGGTAATGGAATTGAGGGAGATCTTAGCGTTAATATTGGAACGCAAAGCGTTAACGTTAGGGGCGCGCTTAATTCTGTTTCCGGTATATTCAAGGTAAAAGGTGAATGGATTGAATCAGCACCTAACCCCTATAGTTATGGTACAGTGATAAATGAAGAGCAAGAGCAAGGGCAAGGGCAGCAGCAACAACCGCAACAACCGGCAGACCGCGAGAACGTTGTGTTTCAAATGAACAGCAGCCTTTCCAATCCCTCATCGCTCACGTTCACTTTCGATGGCGGATATTTCGCGAACTTCGAGGGGGTTTGGATACATGGCTATGCAGTTCCCACATCGGCATACACCACAAGGGTAATTGACGGAGTGCTTTATATATACCTTAACGAGGACTATCTTTTCTATGTCTTGGGTCTTGCAAGGGGCGAGGAACATCTTATGCACGCCGTTTTCAGCAACGGATATGGGATAACGAAATTCACCTATTAAATTTATAAATGTGTAATTGAATTTGTGGACAAAAGCTCTGTTTTCTAAAATAATAAAAAACAACCACGGGGCATCAAAGAAATTTGGTGCCCCGTGGTTTATGGTGTTAAAGTAGTAGGGGCGGATACCTTATCCGCCCGCCATTGGTTGCATAAATTATATTAAATCGCTGTTATTATGATGATTAAACAACTAAATAGTAACAAAAAGCATTTTTGTAAAATTGCATTTCGTCAAAATGCAAAAAAACAATGCAAGTGAAACGTATAAATCATTTGGTTACCGCAGGGCACGGTGTTGCCCCCGCTTGTTGCCTACCTATTCATAATATCGGCTAAGTGCCACGACCTTGCCGACCAACACGACGTCGTTTGTGATAATCGGGTCGTATTTCGGGTTTTCTGCACGCAGTTCAACCGCCGTTCCGTTTCTGTAAAGCCGTTTGACCGTCGCTTCTTCCCCAAGCAGCGCGACAACGATGTCGCCGTTGTCGGCAGTGTTGGCACACCGTGCGACAATAACGTCGCCTTCGTGAATTCCGGCGTTTATCATGCTGTCGCCCTTGACGCGAAGCGCGAAAAGTTCGCTCGAGCCGGAACGCGGGCGTTCGATAGAGATGAAACCTTCGATGTTTTCATGCGCAAGGATTGGAACGCCGGCGGCAACCACTCCGAGAATTGGAACTTTGATAGCTTCGCTCCCCGAAGCAATCGCTATGTTGCGCCTTTTGCCTTTGTCAATAGTCAAAACACCGTCTGCCTCAAGTTCGTGTAAAAGTCCGTGCATAGTAGAGGTTGATTTAACCTCAAGCGCATCGCAAAGTTCGCGAACGGTGGGAGGGGAACTGAAGCTGTTTTCGACAAGATATCTGTATAATTTTTCTTTATTGGTCATAAATTCCTCCTGTTTTTTTGTATGTGTTTTTTGTTTGTAAATTGTTATAATTTTCAGTATTTTTATTTATGAAAGTTGCCTGTTAAAATCCTAAAATATCCCTTAAATACTGAATAATTTACAACAAACATATATTTATGAACCTATTATATCATAGACGAACATATATTTCAACATTTGTTTTTTTTGAACATCGAAGCAAAATAGCTTTATACATTTTACATTTAACAAAAAATTCATAGCGGTTTAATAGTATAAACACAACGCTTTTCTATAATATAGACATACAAATTCTACCGCAAGAGTTTGTATACATTATTCCTCCTCATTATTTGCAACCCCCTTTTTTTGATACCCGAAGCCGAATGGCTTTGGGTATTTTATATTGAACAAAAAAATGTAGAGATTTCACAAAGAAATCTCTACATTTTCAGACTTACTGTTGGCGTAGTGGACGGGTTGCTGTCCCGTTTCACTATCGGTTGATATTGCTACAATTGCGGGAGGTAACGCCAATTAAGGTTGGCTTTTAATCGCACCCCTACGATTTCCTCTTGAAGTTTTGTGCGCTACATTTTGTATTATATAATAAAAATAAAGCTTTTTTTATCTCCAGTCCTCGAGATTTATCGAACCGCTAACCGAAGAAACCTCGATATCTAGTTTTCCGCTACCATTTGAGTTTGAACCGTAACTGTCGTTTACCGAACCCGAAAGGCTGTTCAGAGAGGTCTTATAACTCGAAACGCCATCAAGCTCGACAACCGATCTTCCGCTGACGGTATCGAGGCGCACAAGCTCGCTGTCGCCGTTTGCAACGGAATAGACACTGCCGCTTACCGAGTTTACCCTCACCGTTTCAAACGGCTCGTAAACCGCTGTTCGTCCGCTGACGGTGTTTATCTCCAGGTCTTCGCCGCCCTGAAAAATATCTATCGAACCGCTCACGTTGTTAACCTCGAGAGTATCTTTTGATAGAACATCAAGTTCGATACTGTTCGCAACGTTGCTTATCTTGTATTCGATTAAAGCCCCTTTTGGAACCTCAACCAATATGTCGCCCGACATACCAAAGCCGAAATTAATTCCCACCTGGGTTGCTTGCTTAAAATGAAGCGTTCCGTCGTCGCCGGAAACCGTGTTAGGCCTTTTAACCCCTATAACAAATCCGTGTGAGCGAGAATTGTCATAAAGCGTCACCACGTCGCTGTTTGTTTCAACAATTTTTACGTCAAGCGACGCAACGTCGATTACTATCTCTTGGATATTTGAAAAAGACTGTGTCTCGGCAGAGGGGACACCGTCCGAAAGGTTGACGAAGCTTGCAAAACTATAATTGTTGAAAGTGAAATTTGCAACTAAGGCAATGGCGACGCCTATGAAAACAAATAAAACAATTATAAGCACAATAAGTTTAATTAAAAGTTTGTTGTTATCTTTCATTGTTTTCCCTCATTTCAAAAAGTGTGTCGATTATTGCGCTAACTATGCCGGCAATGGGCCAGATTATCCAGGTTATGCCCCACGAATGGGTGGTGAAACTAATGGTTAGATAGACAAGTGTCACCGCCAACCAAAATATAGACATTATTGAGTCAAATCTCTTTCGTTCGGGATTGGCTTTTTTATATACTTTTTGTTCGCTGTCGTTATAGTCTTTGTATTCTATAGGCACAGACATGTAGGTATAAATCAAAATTGCGGTTGCTCCGGCGGCAAGCGCAAACATGCTGACAACCGCAACCATTGAGATGATATCTTCGACAAAAGAACCGGTCATGTTTCCGATTATTTCGGCAATCGTTCCAAGAACGATAACACTTATCAATGCTAAGATATAAAGCACAACCGCTATGGCAGTGTTCCTTGCGTTTCTTGTTCGATATTTGTTTGCGCCGTTGATGAAATCTTCGCTTGGTTTAACCGTCTCAAGCATCTCGTCAACGTCTCCCATGTTGCTAACCGCAAGGCTATAAGCTTGGGTTTCGCTTTTGCCCTCTTTGATATAGTCGTCGAAACGCTCCGAAAGGTTTGAGAGTATCTCTTCTTTAAGTTCGATAGCCTTTTTCGTTCTCGGTATATCGGAAAACAAAACGTCTACGTAGTTTTTTATCTTGTTGTTCATTTTAATTGTCTCCCTCCTGTTTTAATAGTTTGTTAATCATATCTTTTGCCCTGTTCCAATCACCACAGTTCTCTTTGTAAAGAGCCCTGCCGCTTTCGGTTATTGTGTAATATCGCCGACGCGCGCCGGTGGTTTCGTCGCCCCAATATGAAACGATGTACCCCGACGACTCGAGTCGCCGAAATGCCGTGTAAAGAGTTGCCTCTTTGAGCTCGAACTCGCCGCCCGTAACAAGCCCTATTGCCTTGTTTATCTCGTAACCATAGCTGTCGCCACCGGTTAACTGGGCGAGTATTACCGTTTCGGTATATCCTCGGATAATATCCGATATATTTAGCATAACTTCGCCTCCTTTGATATATATTATATCGTTATATACCTCGCCTGTCAAGGTATATCCGCAAAAAAAATATAGCGACATATTGTCGCTACATCTTTCTATTAATTTAATTATACTTTTGTTCCTCGTTCCAAAAACGGCTTTGCAACTTTTCTGATAAAATAATCTATTAACGGCCCCATGAAAAACGCGGTTATAACGGTTCCGATGCCCACAATTGCCATGATTTCGTAAAACTCGGTTCCGGCAACTAAAAGAAGCGCAATGCCTATTATGACACATACAAGGTCGCTGAGTATTCTACAATATTTAAACTTCATTAATTTCCATTCGTTCGAGATGATAAGCGAAACCGCGTCATATGTAGACACGCCCAAGTCGGCTACGATATAAAACGAAGAAGCAAAACACAGTATCACTATCCCGACAATCAAAAACACAACCCTTTCTATTATTCCGATATCGGGAAAAAGATTTTGTAACAGTGCATAGGAAAATTCCACCACATATCCCAATAGAAATAGGTTTATAAATGTGGCAATCCCGATATATCTTCTTGAAGTGAAGAGTGAAAACAGTAAAAGAGTTATGTTAACAATCATGTAAAGCGTTCCGAAACTTATCGGGAAAATCGCGAAAAGTCCGCTTACTAATGATTGAAACGGGTCAACGCCAAGCGCCGCCATTCTGAAAATTCCGACCGAAAAACCGGCCACGGCAACGCCAAAAATCGACATGCCAATTCTTTTTGCTTTGTTGTTCATTGTTGTCCTCATAGTTTCTTAAAAATAGTATAATAATATGTATTTTAAACTGCCTGTTTAAACGCTTTCGCTTTGTTGATTTGCGGCTTCAATGTCAGGTTGTTTCAAAAAAAGCGAATATTTTGGTTTTATCTTTAGTATTAATAAAAATGAGCAGATTGCTATAAACGCGATGAGGGCTTCGGCAAGCAAAATGTTGTTTGTGTAATAAGCAACCAAAGGAATGACAAAGTCAACCGTTGCGTGTATTAACGTGACCACAACAAAACCAAATGCGTTTTTTTGTTTTATCATAAACAAGAGCAAAACCAAACTTAACGCTATGTGAAAGATCATTGTGAACACTCTCTCGAACCCGGCAAGCAAAAAATCGAGAGAATTTGTATCGGCTAAAACGGGTATAATTGAGTTGAAAAATCCAAGGTTTGGGGTTGTCGAAATGTCAAAAAGGGCGGGGTTTATCGCCAAAGCTATTGAAATGAAACTAAACAACAGATAGTTAATTCCGACAAGGGTGATTGATTCTATCGAACCATGACCAAGCCCTGCCGCAAAACCGTTTTTAAAATCGTGTGGTTTTATAAAAAACTTGAAAACGATAAAACGTCCTGTGGTTTCAAAAAGCCCCGCTGTCAGGGCAAGAATTGCAAAATATCCTATCAATCCTAATGAAGCAAAAAAATTTGAAACTATGGGAAGCGACAAAAGAGGCAATCTAATTACCATTTGAGTGACATAAAAACCCAGCGCACCAAACAAAACTGATTTTACTATACCCTTGTTTTGGCGATTTTTGCGCACAAAAACGACACACGCAACTATTGGCAAAACGAGCGTCAGCAAAAGCGTTATAATAATGAAAGCAACCGACATAGTAGACATGGGTGAAGTTCTCCTTGTTATTTGAGATAGGTTGAATAAAAACCTCGTTTATTATACAATATATATAGTCGCAAGGTAAAGCAAATTTTGAAGTTATAGGAATTTTTAATGAGAAACAAAAACTTTGCATACAGACAAAAAAAACAATCAAAGAAAAAATCTGTTTTCTTAAGCATTTTAAAATACATGTTTTTATTTATATTTGTTTTTTCTGTTTCGTTTATAATGCTGTGGGGAGGCCCGGAAGTGTTTATCCAATCGATTATGGTTTTGGCTAGCGAGCCGACGGTGGAGATAGTCACGGTGCCGGACCAAAAGATACTGCCGCTTCCCGAAAAACCCGAAGTTGTTTTTGAAAACGGCGCACATTATGTCGTCTATCAAGATTACAAGATAATTTTTGCGAACAAAAATTATAAATCTTCCCCCGAAGTCGGGGCGGAAGACCCCGAGGCACGCGCGGCGCTTGAAGAGATGATGGCGGCGCTTAATGCCGAAACCGGGCTTGAGATATATCTTGTTTCGGGATATCGAAGCTATGAAGAACAAGATATTATATATCATCGGTTTGTGGAAGAACGTGGTGAAGAGCAAGCCGACCTTATTTCGGCGCAACCGGGCGCGTCGGAACATCAACTGGGCAACACGTTTGATGTGCTTGGAACCTCGGCCGACACAGGGCTTTCAACAAGGTTTGCCGACACACCGGAGTTTGCGTGGCTTATAGAAAACTGCTATAAATATGGTTTTATTCTGCGCTATCCCGAGGGCAAAACGTTTGCAACCACCTATTCATATGAACCGTGGCACTATAGATATCTTGGCGATGTCGAACTTGCAAAGGATATCATGCAAAGCGGTTTGTCGTTTGAAGAATATTTTGAACTGGTAGATATCCAAGAAGCAGGATAGAAAAAT
>CAYJJR010000112.1:0-6816 GCA_964370565.1 uncultured Oscillospiraceae bacterium
GGCTCGGGCTGTGGTTCGGGTTTTGGCTCGGGTTGTGGTTCGGGCTTTGGCTCGGGTTGTGGTTCGGGCTTTGGCTCGGGCTGTGGTTCGGGTTTTGGCTCGGGTTGTGGTTCGGGCTTTGGGTTAAGTGCATCTTTTTGTGCAGAGAATATTTCGGTCATCTCGTCTATTTCGGCTATCCATAGGTTTCCCCTTGGCGTTTCAGCCAGCCCCCACGTGTAACCATCGTTTAAACATAGTGCTGAAATAGGATAAGTTCCCGTTTCAAAAAAATCGACGCACACATCGTGTGACCTGTTGTATCCACCGACAAGAAATTGGTGTTTTTTTGTTTCGGGTAAAAGTCTTATGCGAACATCACCTTTTGACACTGTGATGCTTCCTTTTGCAGATATAATGTTGTTTTTCGGCTCTGGGTATGGTATCGGGTCCATTACGCTAAGCGAACTGTAAAAGCTTTGGTTTTCCATCAGATGGCAGACAGCCATTGGATCTACGGCATATTTTGACCTGTCTCTAAAATTATATTTATAGTTTTTCGGACAAAGCCAAGTTTCAAGGTGTAGATGTGCGCCGGTAGTCGCGCTTCCTGTATTGCCTGTGTATCCAATAAGTTGACCGCGTTCAACCCTCTCGTTAACTTTAACACTTCTACTTTTAAGATGGGCATACCTTGAAAGCTCCCCCGTTTGTTTGTCGTGTATAATTAACATATATCCGCCGCTGTTGTCCCAAAAAGACGCTATAACCGTCCCTTTGTTTACCGAGTAAAGCGGGGTTCCGACGCTACAACCAAAATCCATGCCATAGTGCATTATATTTCTGCCAAACGGAGCATAGATAATAAATCTAGCGGTTATATTGTTTCTGTCAAGCGGAAATTGAAACATTTTTATACCTCCCTAACCTTGAGCATTTTTTATAAGTTGTATTTCGGGTTCGTCCGTTTCGTCATATTCAACCGACCTTATATTGTTTACAGACAACCCAAACATCATGGCAATAGCCTTGATTGTCTTGTACGCATACGCAACATAAGCCATCGTAATTACAAGCTTTAGCGCCATAATTAAGCTGACATCATCTCCCCCGATATTGGCTACGGTTATATCGGGAACAAGCTGTGCGGCTAGATATGTAATGGCTATCGCAACCCCGATAATAATCCCTTGAAGAATTCCTTTCAACGCACAGGACCAACTAAACATTTTTGTGCTGTCCAACCAAATCTTCAAAGAAGATAGGATGTGATAAGCTAGGCTTGTTAAAATTAACCCGACAAAGATATTTATAAAATCTACATTAATCATTCTCGCAACCAATTCCTTACTGTACTTTTGTACGTTTCGTTTTAATCAAAATTTAAGATGTTCATTTATATTCTTGTATAGATTTTTTTAGACCTATTTTAAAAAGCAACTTTTTTTAGTATATAAAAAATAAATAGTAATTTGCGACTTGACATAAAAAATAAACAGACGTATACTGTTTTATGTTATTAATTAATTTTGAGAATAAGTAGGTGGAAAAATGGCACAGGTTTTAAAGGATTATCAGAGAAAGCGAATAGTAGTTTCTGCAACGGAAGAATTTGCCAAAAACGGCATACATGGTTCGTCTATGCGGAGCATTGCAATTAATGCAAACATGACGGTAGGTAATTTATATCGTTATTTTAAAAATAAAGAAGAACTTGCACTCTATATTATCGACCCTGTTTTAAGACTTCTAAATAACGTTAATAGTTATTTTTCTGTAGATAATGGCTTTTTAAACGACCAGGTTATTATAGACCTGAACGAAAACACTCTTAACGAGTTGCTTGAAAAATGGGTTGATAATCTTGTTGAAGCCGAAGCGTTGTACAAAAAGGAACTTTTCATAATAATAAATGATGAAGATATAAACAGAAACTACAGTGATAGGCTGGTTGAAATGTTGAAACATGTTCTAAAGATAATTAACCCTCCGCACATTAAATCTAAGCTCGATATCGAATTTTCTGCAAGTATGGTTGCGAAATCTATATTTTATGGACTTCGGATTGGTATACAAATGAAATATGAAAACGAAATGGATAAAGAAGATTTCAGGGCAATAATGAAACATTTTATTAAACATTCCTTAAATCCGATTAAACCATAAAAAATTTATAAATCTGAAATAAACGGTTGCTTGAATATATACAAAAGCGATGTTATAATTAATGCCTATCATACATTTAAGTTTGATAAGGCATTTTTTTCGTTTAAAAATTAATTGATTTTATAGAGGTGTATATGCAAAAACTAAGCTATAGCGAAAAGGTTGCAGTACTTGATTTTGGCGGACAGTATGCTCAACTCATCGCAAGACGTGTGCGTGATTTAAATGTTTACTGTGAAATAAGATCATACAAAACAGATTTAGAACAACTAAAACAGTATAAAGGAATACTCTTTACAGGTGGCCCTAATTCGGTATATCTCGACAATTCCCCAAAATGTTCAAAAGAGATATTTAATCTTGGTATTCCGATTTTAGGAATTTGCTATGGAGCCCAGCTTATGGCGCATCTTTTAGGCGGCGAGGTTAAATCGGCAAGCGTCAGAGAATATGGGAACTGTGAAGGTGTTTTCGATAAAGGTTCAAAACTTACAGGTAAAATTGGCCGAAGCGTTTTATGGATGAGCCATACAGATTACATTTCAAGTCCACCAAGCGGATTTAAAGTCTCGGGCACAACCGACAACTGTCCTTGTGCAGCGATGGAAAATGAAAAAGAGAAGCTCTTTGCGGTTCAATTCCACCCCGAAGTTGAACATAGCGAATGTGGCAATGAAATTTTGAAAAACTTTCTGTATGACATATGTGGATGTGCCGGCGACTGGGAGATGAAGTCGTTTGCAAAAACTTCTATTGACAACATAAAAAATCAAGTAGGAGAAAAAAAAGTTTTATGCGGTCTTTCGGGCGGGGTGGATTCATCTGTTGCCGCTCTTTTGGTGCACAAAGCCATAGGTGAAAATTTAACTTGTATCTTTGTGGATCATGGCATGTTACGCAAAGACGAGGGTGACATAGTCGAAAAGGTGTTTAAAAAAGAATTTAATATGAACATAATTCGTGTCGATGCCAAAGAGAGATTTTTAAGCAAATTAAAAGGAATAACCGACCCCGAAAGTAAAAGAAAAATTATCGGTGAGGAGTTTGTCCGAGTATTTGAAGAGGAGGCTCGGAAACTCGGCGAGGTTAACTTTCTTTGCCAAGGAACGATATATCCCGATGTTGTAGAGAGCGGAACAGGCGAAGCTGCGGTAATTAAAAGCCATCATAACGTCGGTGGGCTTCCCGACGACATAGCCTTCGAGGGTCTTGTTGAACCGCTTAGAGACCTGTTTAAAGACGAAGTTCGTCGTGTCGGGATTGAACTTGACATACCAAGCAACCTTGTATGGCGTCAACCGTTCCCGGGGCCCGGCCTTGCGGTTAGGATTATGGGCGAGATAACTGACGAAAAACTAAATCTTTTAAAAGAAGCTGATGCAATTTTCCGCGAAGAGGTTAGCAATTTTGGTCTTGAACGTGAAGTCAACCAATATTTCGCGGTGCATACCGGCGTTAAAACGGTTGGTGTCATGGGTGACGCGCGGACATATGGAGAGACAATTGCTCTTCGCGCAGTAACTACGAACGATTTTATGACGGCTGACTGGGCAAAGCTTCCGTTTGAACTTTTAGGAAAGGTATCTAACAGGATTGCAAACGAGGTTCAAGGCGTGAGTAAGGTTGTGTATGATATTACGTCTAAACCACCGTCGACGGTGGAGTGGGAATAAGTATAAAGAGGCTTAAAAGTGGCTTAAACACTGGGTTTTTGCCATCTAAAAAGTGCCTGTGATACTGCTATGATACTAAAAATTATTTTAAGCGATGATTTTTGGTGTCACCCATAACATAATAGGAGAAGGAGTGTTAAGTATGAGGCCTAATAGAGTATGGGTGTTCTCTGATTTAATAGAGAAAAACAAGCGACAATTTAAAATACCAGTTTATCAACGAAATTATGATTGGTCCAATATTGAATGTGAAAAATTATATGAAGACATTTTAAAAGCTAATGAACGTGACCATAAACATTTTACAGGAACTATTGTATATATAGCAGATAGCTATAATAGTTCCTTAGATGAAGCATTAATAATTGATGGACAACAAAGATTTACAACGATATATATTCTTCTTAAAGCTATGTATGATATAGCAAAAACGAATGGTTCTGTGCGTATCGAAGAAGAAATAAAAGATGTTATGTTTAATCGCAATTGTGATGAAATGTATAAAATTAAATTAAAACCAATCAAATCAGACGATGAGCAACTTACACTCCTTATTAAAGATAAGTTCGATGATATGGATCGTAACTCTAACATATTCAAGAATTATATTACATTTAAAAGTAGAATAGAGGATTCGCTTCAATACAATTTAGAGTTATCAGACATCTTAAATGGTATTAAAAAGTTAGAAATGGTAGAGATAGTTTTAGACAAAACTCAAGGTGATGAACCACAAAAAATCTTTGAATCGATCAATTCAACAGGATTAGAATTAAGCCTAGCTGATTTAATAAGAAATTATCTATTAATGGATGATGATAACCAGGATGAATTATATGAAGATTACTGGTTAGAGGTTGAAAAGAATGTTGGATATCGTAATCTTGGTGACTATGTAGTTAATTTTTTAACATCTAAAATAAGTAAAAGTGTTAACAGTAAAAACGCATATCGATTATTTAAGGAACATTGCGATGAGAATAGGCTCAGTCATGAAGATGTATTAAAAGATTTAAGAAAAACATCTAAGTATTATGGAGCTTTTATTGGTGTGAACAGCTATTACAGTAAAAATATAACAGCGTATTTAAACGCATTTTATACTATTAAGCAAACTACAATTCTTCCGCTTATATTTAAATTATTTAATGATTATGAAAGTGAAAATATAGATGAGAGTACACTTTGCAAAGTTTTAGATTATTGGTTAACTTACCTTGTTAGAATCACTGCATGTGAAATAAATAAAAACTTATCTAAATTTCTTAAATCAGTATATGATAGAGTAATAAATAACTCATATGAAAACTATTATGAGAAATTTGTTATATTTCTTAACAGCTTAAGAGCTAATGATAGGATGCCAACAGATGAAGAGTTTAAAGATGCACTTATGTATAAACCACTCTATAAGAAACCTATTTGTAAATATGTTTTATCGGTCATTGAAAATTCTACAAAAGAACACATTGATGTTTCTACATTGACTATAGAACACATCTTACCACAAAAAGAAAATGCAGCAGTATGGCGAAGTGAAATAGGAGAAGACTATAAGCGTGTATATGAAATGTACTTGCATACATTGGGCAACTTAACATTTACGGGTAATAATAGTGAACTAGGAACAAAACCGTTTAATGAGAAAAAGAAAATTATTGAAGATAATTCTAAAGCTAATATTTTAAATAGTAAAGTTTTATCTTGCGATAGATGGAATGAAGAGACAATTGTTGATAGAGCTAAAGAGTTGTCTGATATATTAATAAAGTCTTTTCCATATAATAAATTGCAATCAAGTATTATTGAAGATGATAAGAAAGCCTTTAATATTGATACAAGCATAGACTTCTCAAATAGCAAACCAGATGGATTTACTTTTATAGGAGAGTATTCTAAAGTAACTAGCTGGGTAGATATGCTTTCAAAGTTTTTACATTTGGCTTATGATTTAGACCATGTTTCCATAACGGAACTTGCCAATAAGAATTATAGTATTCCAAGTGCAAACAATGTATATATTAGCAATGATTCACGGAAACTTCGCAAATCAAAGCAGATTAACAATACTGGAATATATTATGAAATTAACTTATCTTCTAATAATATAATTTCATTTATTAAGAATTTGATTATAGAAATGAAACTAGACTTAGATGACTTTGACTTTTCTCTTTCAGAAATTCCATTTAGCTTAACAAATGAAGAAACATGGGAAGAAGGATTGATTCCAGTTGCTCAGTTGTTTTACAATTTTGCTGAACATCTAATTAATATTGGTAAGTTGCAAAGAGATGAAATTGAATCATTGAAAGATAAAGATTACACTAAATCACAATTCTCTAATACTGATTACCCTGCTTTTGCAGGTAACAGAGAAGATAATATGGGGAAATCAACCAATATTCGATATAGAAAAAAACCATTATTTTTTGACAATAATAACCTTTTTGTGTCAACTCAATTTTTTGATACTGATAGAAGTAAAGTTATAGAGTGGTATAAGAAACATTTTTAAGTTTAATTAAAGCCTACTGAATAACTTGTTATTCAGTACAAATGCTGTGCATTTGAAACAAACTAAATTTTCGCCATAGACGAAATCTAAGCCACAACCCCAGATAACACCGGGTTTGTGGCCGTTTTTTTATGCTTTGTTATATTAATTTTTTATAAAACTTTAATTTCAGTTTTATAAAACCTTGCTTAAAAACGCTTTTGTTCTATCGGAAGTGGGGTTGTCGAAAACCTGTTAGAGAAAATATCATGAAAAAGTATGGCGTTGCTATTGAAGATACTGTGATTGAACAGGTGCTTCGACATGGCACCGCCGATATCGGGGAAAGGTTTTTAACGACCATTAAGGACAGCGCAACAGAGTATGTCGGCGGCATATTCCGCAGACTTCGAGAGCATGAATATGACCCGGAATTGATGAGACTTTTTATCCTCGGCGGTGGCAGTTGCCTTGTTAAAAACTTTGCGAATTATGATAGCG
>CAYJJR010000113.1:0-6522 GCA_964370565.1 uncultured Oscillospiraceae bacterium
TTAAAACAACGTTTCCCGTTACCAAAACTGAACTTCCGACCGAGGCGTTAGCCGCTTCTTTAAAGTTTTCTACCTTAGCTTGTTCCAAAACTATTTGAATGTTTTTAAAACAACTGCCGTCATTAAGCTCGAGAAACCCCAAAGTTTTTTGTTCTCTTGCCGTTTTAACCCAACCGCCGACAGTTACCGTGTCGCCGTCCTTTAAATCTGTTTTTTTGTATAGTTCAAAAATAGCTGTTCTTTTCATAGGGAAAACTCCTTTTTAATTTTTAAATTATTTTACTCTAACGCGGATTTAACTTTTTTCTTGGTTAAAGCTCGCTTTTCTTGGTTGATAAACGCATATTTTCTAGCTTCTAGCAAAAGTTTTCTGCCGTCCGAGTTTCTTGTATAGACCGCTTCAAACGGTTCGACGTATGTCGAAATATAAGCAGCAAAATTTTCCGCTTGTTGTTTATTCTTCGACAAAATCTCGGGTATAACAAAATATCCTCGGTTGGTATATCTTCGTTTTTCGGAAAAAAGAATATATCTTTGATTGTCTATTTCGCTGTAGAACTCTTCAATAGTTTTTGCAAACAACGCCTTGTCTTTTCCGGGGCAACCTCGAAGGTATACAATGTCGAATGCTCCGATTTTCTCATGCTCAACTTTGCCCGAAGTATTACTTACAAGCAGTTCGGATTTTAAAGCTACGTAAATTCCGTGTGCAACCTTTTTCAAACTTTTTATAGGATTGAACCAATAATAAATTTTATCACTGTTCTTTATAAGCACAAACACAACTACATACGAAAATATCATTATAGCTAACAAAATTAATCCCGGTAAAGCATAATTTCCATACTCCAACATAACGCCTGTTATATAAATGCCGGCATAAATCACCCAAACTATTGCACTGAATATATTTATTATCAACTTAAGTCTCTTTAAGCTCCATAAGCCGAAAAACTTTTCTTCATATAATTTGTTAACCTCTTCGATAATCTCTATCTTTTCGCTTATCTCCAAAGCCTTTTGCCAACGCTCTTTGAGTTCGTTTCTTTTGCTAGAAAGTTCAAGCATACTCTTGTTGGTTTTAAAAACGTTTTTGTGTTCCGATAACGGTTGCTCTATGTTGCTTATGCGAAATGTTCCGTTTTCGATAGTCTCTTCTGTGTAATGAAGTCCCAAAAATGTAGCCATTCTTCGGCTAATCGTGTCAAGGTCTTCACTAGCTTCCGCAAGATCTATATTTTTTGTATCTTTCGTTTTTTCCGCTATACAAGCAAGGTGCCAGATATGGCTTGTCTTTTCTGGGTTTCCTTTTTGGGTTCGTATCGCCCTTCCCCGCATTTGGTTGCTTAACATGAAACTTCCGACAAAGCTCGCAAGGATGAGGGTATTAACGCACGGGCTGTCCCAACCCTCGCCAAGGAGCGACTTTGTGCCGATTAGAACTTGAATTTCTCCCTCTTCAAAAAGCTTTGTTATAATCCCCGTTAGGATATGCCTATCCCCCGAAACTGTGACCTCTAGGTAACTTTGGTCATTTAGGCATCCGATAGATTTAAAACTTATTCTTTCGTTTTGTCCCGAAATTTCCAAAAGCCTTTTCTTTGCGCTGTTTGGGATAATGGCAATTGTTCCGGAAAGCCCGGCAAGCAGTATATTTGTTCCGTTTTGTTCGCTTTGCCTTCGTAACATCTCGAAAAGCGGAACAACCCCTAACGCCTCAACGTTCCTCGAACTGTCGCCGACGGCGGACATAAATTCTTTTTTTATGTAGTCGCATAATATAAGCAAACGCAGTTTTTCTTGAAGCAAAGAATATTCATGGAAAGTTATTGTCTTTATGCTTTCGCATTTTCCGATAGAACGAACAAGTTCTCTTTTAAGCTTTCCTTTCATGCTTAACATGACTCTTTTCTTTTCCAAAAAGCCCAACGACTTGAGTTTGTTTATGTAACGCTCTTTTTGTTCAAGCGATATCATATAGCTTCGAGTGTCGTCGAACAAAACGTTTTGAAGCAAAATTTCAAGCCATTTTGCCGACATTGGTTCAAGGCTTTTGTATCCCATCGTTTCCTTTATCTCTTCGGGAATTGTTTCGCCTTTATCGTTGAAAAAAACAAGTATAGACGACAGATATTTCGGGTTGTCCAACAAAAGATCCATGTCATACTGTTTTTCGGCGAGAGGATAGGACAGGACAATCTCGGAAAACTCTTGGTCAATCATTAGAGTATCGACTAGGTTATCAAGGCTTTGTTGAAACTTCTGTAGTTTTGCGTTTTCCTTTTCGGTAGGATAGTTGAAATAGATATAATCTTGGTGGGGGCAAAGGTTTTGCGCCTTAACAAGTTCGGGTATGCTTATTTCCTCGTCTATCTCTCCGCACATCTCGAGGTATCTTTGCCATTCGTTATAGCTCGAATCATACGGCGGAGTAGCCGTCAGCGAGACGGTATAGTTAATGTTTACGTTTGTTTTGAGTTTTTCGAGCGACCTCCACCATTCGCTCCTAAGATGATGACATTCGTCAAGACAGAGCGTTTCGACCCCAAAATCGTTCAACGTTTTGACTATATCTACATCGCTGTAGTCAACCTGTTCGACAAGGTTTGTTTCTTCATCAAATTCTTCTTTTATGTCGCCTTTAAATTTTGAAAAAGCGCTGTTAATCGCTTGATAGGTCGAAACGGTTATAGGTTTAAGGTTTTTAAGGTCATTTGATACATAGTCTTTAATGTCAAGACCATCTACTAAAAAACCCTCGGAAATTCTTTTTACCCATTGCTCCCTTATAGTTATGCTGGGAACCAGCACCAACGTGTTTTTGTCCAACTTTCTTATAAGTTCAATTCCAAGAGTCGTTTTACCCGACCCGGGAGCCGCAACTATATGGAACTTGTTGTCTTTTATATATTCTTGAAATCGATCAATAACCCGTTGTTGGTATGGTCTGAAAACACCTTTAAATCTTAAGGCCCAGTTTAACATCGTTTCTCCTCGAATATCAATTACTTTTTATTAATTTTGCTCTTTTGTTGCACACATTTATTTTAACATAGATGACAAAAAAGTGGTAGCTTTTTGTAGAGCTTTTATTTTAGAATTTATATTGATATTGTCTTTATCCACGCCCTAAAATATATTATTATCGACTTTTACAGCCATATCTGCTAATATTAAACTTAAGAAGTTATTATGTTTTTAATAGACGGCAACCGTGCTATTATGAAACGGAAATTTACGGAGGAAAACAAGCAATGAGTACACATAGTATTTACACCTTTAAGTGGAATGAAATGAGAAAACTTTATATTGCAAAAGCCGAAAGAAAAAACAGGAGTATCGACCAAGTCGATGAGATAATCTGTTGGCTTACAGGATATACAAAAGATGCACTTGATAACCTCGGAGACGATTTGAATATGTCAAAATTCTTTGAATGTGCTCCGAACCTTAACCCAAACAGAACGCTTATTAAAGGTTCTGTTTGTGGCGTTAAAATCGAGGAGATTAACGAGCCGATAATGAAAGAAATTCGTTATCTCGATAAGCTAATTGACGAGCTTTCTAAAGGCAAAGCAATAGAGAAAATTTTAAGGAAATAAGGGTGATTTATATATGAGTAAAGTTGTAGTTTTGTTTGAAGTTAAACCAAAAAAAGATAGTAGCACAAGCGGTAGCTGTGTTGAAAAATATCTGGAAATTGCGGCAATGTTAAAACCAATGATCGTTGACGCCGAAGGTTTTATAAGCGCAGAACGGTTTCAAAGCCTGAACGAGGAGGGTAAACTTCTTTCGATGAGTATTTGGGAGAATGAACAAGCTATTGAAAAATGGCGAAATAATTTGCAACACCGAATGGGCCAAGCCGAGGGTAAAAACAGTCTCTTCGAGAGCTATAAAATAACTGTGTGCACACCGCTTCGCGAATACAGCGGAACCGACCGCGAAAATGCACCAAGTGACTCCAACCTATTCTTTGATAACCCGCACGAAAATCTACTATGATAATAAGTGCAACAAGGCGCACCGATATCCCCTCTTTTTATGGAGATTGGTTTGTAAACCGACTAAAAGAGGGCTATTTGCTTATTCAAAACCCATATAATATCAATCGCTATTCCAAAGCTTATCTAACTCCTAGCGATGTTGATTTAATCGTCTTTTGGACTAAAAATCCCATACCTTTTTTGAAGCACCTGCCCGAGATTGACCACATGGGTTATACCTACTACTTTGAATTTACCCTAACTCCATACGGCAAGGAAACCGAGAAAAATTTACCTCAAAAAGAACTGTTGATCAATACCTTTGTAAGCCTTGCGGAAAAACTCGGCAAACATCGCATGGTGTGGCGGTATGACCCTATAATAATTGATCAAAACTACACGATAGAATATCATGCCGAACGATTTTTATACATGGCAAACCGCTTAAAAAACAGTGCCGAGAGATGTGTTATTAGTTTTGTAGACAGCTATAAAAATGTAATGTCGCGAATGGGAAGGGATCCCGCTTACCATATGACCGAAAGCAATATCTTTAAGCTGTCTGACATTTTTTCAACCATTGCTAAGGAAAAAGGCATTGAACTTTATACCTGCGCCGAAAAAATAGATCTTGAGAAACATGGAATAAAACATGGAGCTTGTATTGATAAAGGAATTGTTGAAAAAATTTTAGGCTGTAGCATCACAGACGTTAGGGATAAAAACCAACGCCCCGAATGCCTTTGTCTTGAAAGCATTGACATCGGGACGTATAACTGTTGTGCTAATGGTTGCAACTATTGCTATGCGTTACAAAACGAGAAAACGGCTGTTAACAACATGCGCAAACACAATCCAAATTCACCTGTTCTTATCGGCGAGGTAAATCCAAACGCGATTATCACCGAACGGAAAAGGGACAGTGTTGTTGTTGATCAATTATCATTGTTTTAAATAGCAATATTAATATAGTTTGAAGCTTAAAAAGCTGTCTCGATAAATTGAAACATTTCACAAATACCACTCTATTTGCATTTCAAGGTTATTTTATCAATAGCTAAAATAAACACAAAACAATTAAATTTAGACACAAGAGGCTGTCACATTAAAACAGGCTTTGACGTTTTTTCTATCCCGTCAAAGCCTGTTTGTTTTATCTTTTTTCAATATACGTCTTGGCTAGACCGCCCTCAGACGTTTCTCTGTACTTGCTGAAAAGATCTCTGCCCGTTTCGTACATCGTTTTAACTACGATGTCGAACGATATCTTTCGCGTATGCGTCAAAAAGTTTGCAAGGCTTAAAGCATTTATCGCTCTCATGGCGGCAACCGCGTTTCGTTCGATACAAGGTATCTGAACAAGGCCGTTTATCGGGTCGCACGTTAGGCCTAAATGATGTTCCATTGCGACCTCAGCGGCATATTCTATCTGGTCTATATCCATCTCAAAAAGTTCAGCAAGTCCCGCCGCAGCCATCGAACAGGCGCTTCCAATCTCGGCTTGGCAACCACATTCCGCGCCGCTTATAGAAGCGTTGGTTTTGATTACGTTGCCGACAATTCCCGCCGTCGCAAGCGCCCTTACTATCTCTTCGTCAGAAAATCCGCGTTTCTTTTGCATGTGGAACAAAACCGCCGGCAACACTCCGCAAGCCCCACAAGTAGGCGCGGTTACGATAGTTCCCCCCGACGCGTTTTCTTCGCTCACCGCAAAAGCATACGAACAAACTAAGCGGTTCTCTTTAATTTCGGGGCTTTCGTCGATATGCCGTTGGTTAAACAGTATTCCTGCTTTCTTTTGAACTTCAAGTCCTCCCGGAAGCTCTCCCCCCGATTTAATTCCGGCTCGAATAGCTTTTTTCATGGTATCCCAAATCTCGCCTAAAAAAACAAAGATTTCTTCGCCTTCAAATTGTTTCACATATTCAAAAAGACGAATTCCGTTATCGTCACAATATTTTTTTATATCTTCAAAATATCTATGCGGATATACCTGTGGTTTATCTTGAATGCTTTCCCCCTCAACAACAATCTTTCCGCCTCCAACGCTAAACACACGCCAAAACATAAGCACATTTTTGTCATCGTCTAAAGCTTTAAGTTCAAGAGTGTTCGGGTGGGAATATTCGGTCTTGTCATCCGAAAATACAACAACACACGGTTTTGGGGAAAACCCGTCAGTAATCGCCTTGTCCGTTAAATGTCCCTTTCCGGTTTTGGAAAGAGATCCTTTAAGCACCGCTTCAAAACTCGTTGCCGCTTTGTTGTTTTCAAAAAACAGTTTAGCCGCATTGTTAGGTCCCATTGTATGGGAACTCGAAGGACCTATTCCAATTCGGTATAATTCTTTTAGCGATTCCATTTTAAAAACCTATCTTTCTTTTAAATTAAATATCAGGTTTTTCATAATAAATCTATTATAACCTCTGAAAAAGACAAAAACAACAATTAAAAAATGAATTTATTTTATTATTTATCTATTTCTTTTGACTAATGTTTTGTAGCATAACCACGCCGTTAAGCGCAATCGCAACCA
>CAYJJR010000114.1:0-6302 GCA_964370565.1 uncultured Oscillospiraceae bacterium
GTGGCTGCTCTCATTAAGTTGGTTGCGTTTTGCAAGTCGTTTGATTGACGAGCCCTTTCGACATATCTCAAATATTGTGGGGCAAGAACCGCCGCAAGAACCGCAATAATAGCAACAACGATTATAAGTTCAACTAATGTGAAACCTTTGTTGTTTTTGTTAGATTTTTTTGTTTTCATATGAATTCTAAACCTCTGTTTTTTATGATTGGCATGCGTGTAATATAACTATAGCATAACTACAAGCGTTTTACAACTGTTGTTTAATTTTCCCAACGTTTTTTTTGTTGTCCAAAGCTGCTAAAATATTTTTGTCTAAACTGTTTGCTTTTCTAATGTTTTTTTATAAGCTTTTACAACGAATCATAAGATGTACAAAGACCTTATCAACGCAATTGTCCCGTTAATTAAAACCGCCGATATTGATAACAACATATAGTTTTTGATATAATGTCATATATGAAAAAAGAAAAGAGGAAACAACCTAGATGAAATTTTATGTTGAACAGGAAATCTTTCAAAAGATCCCCGACTATTGCGTTGGAGTTGTGCGTGCTTGTAGGGTTAAAAACAGCGAATATGGCGAAGAGATACGGAATTTTTTGTTTGAAACGTTGAACGAAAAGAAACAACAGCTTGAAGGCCAAAACGTTAAACTGCTTCCCGAGCTTGCGCCGTTTCGCGAGGCGTTTTTAAAGCTTGAAATTAACCCAAATAAATACATGTCGTCGATAGAGTCGCTTCTTACGCGTGTTGCGAAAAAAGGCGAACTTCCGTCGATTAATCCGCTTGTCGACCTTGGGAACGCAGTTTCGCTTAGATATTCGCTTCCGCTTGGAATACACGACATCCAAAGTTTTAAAGGCACGGGTCTTGCGGTTCGGCTTGCAACACAAGCCGACTGTGACGCGACGCCTGTTGAGGAAGGAAGCTCCGATGTAATTAAACCGGGCGAGGCTGTTTATGTTTCGGGGGTAGAAGTAAGAACGCGGCGGTTTATCTGGCGACAACTTGCGGCGGGGAGAATAGACGAGAATTCAACCGACCTTGTGTTTCCGATAGACGGTTTTGCTGTAAGGAAACAAGATGTTATTTCGGCAAGGGATGAACTTTTTGAACTTATACAAAAATATTTCGGCGTGTCGGCGCAAAAAGGATTTATCGATATCGACAACCCCGAATTCGATTTAAGTTAAAACAGTAAAAACGGGAGGGTGTGAGCGCCCTCGGATTGTCAAAAAAGCCATACCAAAAAAAAACTACACAAAACCGCGGGTATTTTATCCGCTCCCAAAATTAGAAAGTAGGAATATTTATGTCAGAACATAATCACTCACACGGCTGTGGCTGTGGCTCTCATTCTCATCATCATGAACATCATGGTTGCTGCCACCACTCACACAGTGGCGATAAAAACTGTTGTGGCGAGCATAAACATGTAACTATAAAAGATATAAGCCATTTGGAACTTAACCTTTTAAAACATCTTTTAAAATGCAAATTTTTGCCTGTTGCAAGGTTTATTATAAAAAGCAGTAAAGAACATGATTTCACAAACGTTGCGCTTTCGCCTGTGTTTATTATTAATACCACAGACAGCATGGAAGAAATTAAGAGTGTTGGCGTAAGACTTAAAAATTTAGAGAGCTTGGGCTTAATTACGTTAGATTATGATATAACCCTTAATGGGTATGACTATTTGGAGTACCACAACTCGAATATCTACGATTATTTCAAACAAACCGTGAATGAAGCCGGTGGTAAAGACGGATTTTTAGGCGATACTCCTACGATGGAATGTGGAAGTATTGCACCATCTGAAAAATGTATAGAGATGCTACAAAACAACTCATAAGCTATAGTTAAAACGGGGATGGGCAAAAAAGCGTTAAATTAGAAATATCCCTCGCCGACGTTATCACTCTGTTGGTGGGGATATTTCTAAAAAGTTAATCAATGCAAACGCCATTGCATTGCCCACACCCAACCTAATTAAGTTAATATTTACGGTTGTTATTTGTGTTATACTGTTATAACAGAAATTAATTTTAAAGGAGCAAAGTGTTGGCAAATGATTAATAAAAGACTGATAAAAGCGGTCCCGGATGCAAGTTCGCATATAGCCAAAAATGTTGGTTTGCAGATTGCTGGCCTTGCTTCAAATATCGTTTTGATGTTTGCTATCAGTGTCTTTATCGGTGGCTTGGTTGAAAAAACGGTGGTTGTTTCGGATTTTTTTAAATATGGTACTGTAATTGTGCTGTGTATTTTAATTAAAGTTTTCGCTACTTACTTTGCCGGTATACAAAGTTACCTTGCTTCAAAATCGGTAAAGAATATATTGCGAGGAAAAATCTACGACAAGGTAGTATTGTTAGGACACCGATACACAAAAAAAGTTTCAACTGCCGAGCTTTTACAGATGTCGGTCGAGGGTGTGGAACAACTTGAAACGTATTTTGGCAACTTCTTGCCACAGTTTTTTTACTCGATGATATCTCCGCTTATTTTGTTTTCGGTTGTTTCTTTTGTTAATATAAAAATAGCTGTAATTCTTTTTATATGTGTGCCGTTAATACCTGTTTCAATTATAGCGGTTCAAAAATTTGCAAAAAAATTACTTGCAAAATATTGGGGCGAATATCTGGGGCTTGGCGATAATTTTTTGGAAAATCTTCAAGGTCTTAATACTCTTAAAATATACAGTTCCGACGAGTTTAAACACAATCAAATGAACAAACAAGCCGAGCGTTTTCGAGTTGTAACGATGAAAGTGCTTTCTATGCAACTTAACTCTATAATTATAATGGATATCGCCTCATACGGTGGCGCAGCGCTGGGTATTATTTTTGCGTTGCTTGAGTTTTTAAACGGGGACATAACGTTTTCAGGTATGTTTTTCATAATGATGTTAAGCGCAGACTTTTTTCTTCCGCTTAGAATTTTGGGAAGCTTTTTTCACATTGCGATGAACGGTATTGCCGCAAGCAAAAAAATCTTTAATCTGCTTGATATACAAGAGCAACCATTCAAAACACAAGACGTCAAAGGGGTTGACATTAAAATTAAACACCTTAATTTTGCCTATGACGAAAAGCAAATTTTAAACGATATAAACATAGAAATACCAAAAAACAGTTTTATATCGTTGGTTGGAAAAAGCGGTTCGGGAAAATCAACAATTGCCGGTATTCTAACGCATGGCAACGAGAACTACAGCGGTAGCGTTACGATAGGGGGAACAGAGCTTTTTGAAATATCAAAACAAAGCTTAGCTAAAAATATAACTTTAGTGTCTGCGAATTCGTATATATTTAAAGGCACCGTAAAAGAAAATTTACTTATGGCAAAAAGCAGCGCAACGGACGAGGAACTTTGGCAGGTGCTAACAAGCGTTAATCTTTCGGATTTTTTGCAAAGCGAAAACGGGCTTGACACCTTTTTGCTTGAAAAAGGCGGAAACTTTTCGGGTGGTCAATGCCAAAGGCTTGCGATTGCACGAGCATTGCTACACGATAGCGAGCTGTATATATTTGACGAAGCCACAAGCAATATCGACAGCGAAAGCGAAAACGATATTATCAACGTGATAACAGAATTAGCAAAAACAAAAACTGTGGTTGTTATTTCGCACAGGCTTTTAAATGTGGTTAGTTCCGATATGATATATCTGCTTAAAGATGGAGTTTTGGCCGAAAGCGGAAATCACAAGCAGTTGTTGCAAAACAAAAGTCATTATAGCGAGCTTTGGAATACACAACAAAACCTCGAAAACTTGGAGGTTGCAAACTAGATGAAAAAGCGTTCTGTGTTTAACGTAATGTCAAGGTTGATAGGGCTTGTGCGCCCACTTGCTTTTGTTATGATTATTGCAATAATTATGGGTTGTTTCGGGTATTTTTGCGCCTCGTTTATAACGGTCTTCGGTGGGTACGCCATAGTTGATATAATACAAAACAACGGTTTAAATGTTAGGTTTTATATAAGCGTTATTGCCATAATGGCGGTGCTTAGGGGGGTTTTACACTATATTGAACAGTATTGCAACCATTTTATAGCGTTTAAACTTCTTGCCCTTATACGAGATAAGGTGTTCTGTGCGCTAAGAAAACTAGCGCCCGCAAAACTTGACGGAAAAGACAAAGGAAACCTTGTTTCTGTTATAACGGCCGACATAGAGCTTTTAGAGGTTTTCTATGCACACACCGTTTCCCCAATCTGCATAGCGCTTATAACATCGGCGTTTGTGATATGTTTTATCGGAAGTTTTAATATACTGTTTGGGTTAATTGCGTTTTTGGCACACGTAACGGTAGGGGTTGTTATTCCTTTGGTTGTGTCGAACAAAAGTAAGTTAAGCGGAGAAAGCCACAGGGAACAAGTAGGAGAATTAAATACATATTTCCTTGACAGTTTAAGGGGCTTAAAGGAAATTTTGCAATACGGATTTAAAGATAAACGTAAAAACGAAATAGATAGCTTTTCGGAAAAAATAGAATGTTCAAACAAAAATATAAAGAACTATATGGCAAAAACTTTTGCAACAACAAACCTTGCAATTTTATTTTTTTCGGTGGTTATGTTGTTTACCACAAGTTTTATATATCTTAACAACGCGGTTGATCTAACCACGATTATCGTTCCCACAGTCATGCTTTTTTCTTCTTTTGGGGCGGTAACTTCGGTGGCAAACTTGGGGGCCGGACTGACCGGAACGATAGCTAGCGGAAACAGGGTTCTCGATATATTAGACGATGAGCCGCTTGTTGATGAAGTAACTTGTGGCAATAATGTTGCTTTCGACAACGCGAAATTAAGCAATGTTTCTTTTGCTTACGACGACGAAAGGATACTTGAAGATTTTTCTTTAGACATCGAAAAAAATAAAATATTGGCGATTGCCGGAAAAAGCGGTTGTGGAAAATCAACGGTACTTAAACTATTGATGAGATTTTACGATGTGCAAAACGGCAAAGTTTTAATATCGGGCGAAGATGTTAAAAACATAAACACAAAAAGTCTTCGAGATAACGAAAGCTTTGTTACACAAGAAACACAAATATTCCGTGATACGATTGAAAACAATATAAAAATCGGAAATATAAGCGCCGGCCATGAACAGGTTGTTTGTGCGGCAAAGAGTGCTTCGATCCACGAGTTTATCGAAAGCCTTCCAAACGGCTACGACACCGAAGTCGGCGAACTTGGCGAAACTATTTCGGGCGGAGAAAAACAGCGAATTGGAATAGCGAGGGCGTTTTTACATCAAGCCGATTTTATCTTGCTCGACGAACCGACGAGCAACCTAGACAGCCTTAACGAGGCGGTTATACTTAAATCGCTTAAAGATAGCAAGGGAAAAACTGTTGTGTTGGTTTCGCACAGGAAATCGACAATAAAAATAGCCGATATGGTTTTAGACATCGAAACAAAAAGGAAAAGCTAGTGGAAAAACTTCAAAATGAAAAACGCGTCGTCAAGTTAATGATAGAGATTTACTGCAAAAAACATCACAAAGAAAAACCTCTTTGCAACAATTGCACAGAGCTGTTACAATATGCAGATGAAAGATTAGAAAACTGCCCTTTTAAACAGAACAAGACATTTTGCTCCGGTTGCAAAGTGCATTGCTATAAACCGAAAATGAGGAGAGATATCCGCAAAGTTATGAAGTTTTCGGGTCCACGCATGGTTTTTTATCACCCTGTGACCTGCATTAAACACATACTACACAAAAGGAAAACGGTTTCAAAATGAATTTAAAAAAGATAATATTTCTTGTCGTAGGTTTTATTGGGCTTGCTATCGGGGCGATAGGGGCGGCAGTTCCGCTTTTGCCGTCGTTTCCGTTTTTGCTTGTTGCGGCGATAGGCTTTGGCAAAAGCAGCGAGAAACTCGATAGTTGGTTTAAAGGAACCAAACTTTATAAAAACAACCTCGAAACATATGTAAAAGGCGAAGGCATGACTAAAGCTACAAAGATTAAAATTATGTTGCTTGTAACTGTGCTTTTTACAGTTGGGTTTGTTATGATGGGTAATGTTCCGATAGGGCAGATTGTGCTGGTGTCGGTATGGCTTTTTCATATTCTTTATTTTTCACTTAAAGTAAAGACGATTAAAAAATGAGATTAAGTTTTTAAAACAAAGCAAACGAGACTAAAAGCGAATTGAGTTGCATTTCGCCATAGTCTCGTTTGTTTTTTGTGTAAGAAAAATATATTCTGTTTATGCCTGTCCCCGGTTTGCATTACGCATTAAAAAAACTACATCGACTCCGGTGCATCAATTTTAAGAAGCGTTA
>CAYJJR010000115.1:0-6055 GCA_964370565.1 uncultured Oscillospiraceae bacterium
TTTCTAAGATTCACCGTTGTTGTTCGGTTGAAAAGAAAGGTTTTAGTTATGAAGATATTGTGCATCGTGGGAAGTCCGAGAAAACATGGAAACACCGATACCATAATGGATTCGGTTATAAACGGCGCTCGTGAGTGTGGCGCTTTTGTGGAAAAAATCTATCTGTCTGACCTTAATTTTAAAGGCTGTGTAGGTTGCGAGGGGTGCGCCAAAACCACAAGATGCATAATTAACGACGATATGCAACAGGTGTATGAAAAGCTAAACAATTCGGACGGATTGATTATCGGTTCCCCCACCTATTTTTATAATGTCACCGGGCTGACCAAACTTTTTCTCGACCGTTTATACGCATATGAAATTTTTGACCCTACCGACCGTTCGGTGTGGCTTTGCCCTAACGAGATAAACGGGCTTAAGTATACAGTCACCGTCGCTGTTTGCGAGCAAGAAACCGCCGACAACATGGGGTTTGCATCAGAAGCTATGTCAAAAGCTTTGGAGGCGGTTGGTTGGAGAAGCGTTGTAAACATTAAAGCATTGCACTTGTTTGAAAAAAACGCAACTGCACACAACACAAAACTATTGGAACAAGCAAAAAACGCAGGGATTAAACTTTGCAAAACGATTTCTCTTGCTCAAAATTTCAGGGGCGAAGTTTAAAAAATAAATTAATTTTGCACACAAGGAATTTCTCACCGTTTGGGATTTTGCAAACCCCACACAGCATTTTATCAACCCGGTTTTAGTAAACTGCAAAGACATTATATATAATATAGAACATATCATTCCTATAATAACACATCGTTCCGATAAAATGATATCGGCGCTATGGAAAAGCTATTTGCAGGGTATATAAATGAGAGGCTTACGATGTTTCTTTCGATACTGGGGGGTAGTTGAAAGAACTATTTTTTTTAATATTTAATTATACGAAAGATAGGACAGTTTGTCTTGTTTTGTAGCTTGTTAGAATAATTTAAAAGTCTATAATAGGAGTAGAGTTAAGTTGAACAAGACAATAACGAAACAGCGAAAACCAAAAGCTAACTATTGACAGCGTGCTTTTGATATGCTATTATATTAACCGTTGGAGGTAGATATAATGGAAAAAGACATATTTCGTTTGTTTAAAACAATTAAAGATGCGCTAGAAAGCAAGGCGAATATCGATTTAAAACCTTATGGATTGACTATCGGACAATGTGGAGTCTTAGGCTATCTATCAACTATGGAAAACCAAACTGCTTCGCTAAAGAATTTAGAAAAGGCATTTGAAGTATCGCAAGCGACAATGCAAGGAACTATATCAAGACTTATAAAAAAAGATTTTATCGAGCTTAATATATCCTCCGATGATAAGCGAATTAAAAATGCAACGTTGACAAAGATCGGAAAGAAAGTTTGGATAGAGGCCAATAAAGCTCGAATGAAAAATCAAAAGCAGTTGTTTGAAAATTTTAACGATGATGATATATCTAAGCTAAAAGAGTTACTTACTAAATTGTATAAAAGTATATAGAGCCGAAAGGCTCATATATTTTAGCAGTATCAACAGCTAGCTTTTAAATGTTAGCTATTGTATTTATAAAAAGAAAGAGGAATTAACATGAAAAACATAATCTCATGTCTTAGAAAAAAAGAAAAATGGTTTTTAGCGATAACTTTCATAGCGCTTATAGCGCAAGTTTGGCTGGATTTGCTTTTGCCTGATTATATGGCAGAGATAACACAGCTTGTGCAAACCGAAGGCAGCGCAATGTCGGACATTCTTATTGCCGGTGGGTTTATGCTCTTGTGTGCATTAGGTAGCCTTGCGGTAACATTGCTAACCTCATACTTTGTTGCGCAAATTGCGGCGGGCGTGTCTATGCGACTTCGTGAAAAGGTGTATAAGAAAACTTTGTCTTTCTCGATGAACGAGATGAACAAATTTTCATCTTCAAGCCTTATAACTCGCTCAACAAACGATATAACGCAAATTCAATCGTTTATATCTCTTGGCTGTGTCGCAGTTATTAAAGCTCCTCTTATGGCAATTTGGGCAATGGCTAAAATTGCGGGTAAAAATATTGACTTCACTATGGCAACTGCAATTGCGATTATTAGCTTAATCGTAGTTTTAGCTACCGTTATCTACTTAACGGTACCAAAATCCGCAAAAATCCAAGCACTTACCGATAAACTAAACCTTGTAACTCGTGAGCATTTAACGGGAATTAGAGTTGTTCGTGCTTATAATGCCGAAAAATATCAACAAAATAAATTCTCGGATGTAAACGAACAAGTAACAAAAGCTAATACTTTCGTAAATAAAACAACCTCATTTATTTCGCCATATATGTCATTTTTAATGTCAGGACTGACTCTTGCAATTTACATCATAGGTATGTATCTAATAAATGCAGCAGAGATGACAGATAGGCTTACTATCTTCTCCGATATGGTTGTGTTTTCATCGTATGCTATGCAGATAGTTATGGCGTTTATGATGCTTACGATAACGCTTGTTACGCTTCCGAGAACTATTGTAGCTCTTAATAGAATTTCAGAGGTTACAAGTAGCGAAAACGAAATTTTAGATGGCGACATTACAGAAAGCACAGACGAAACTTCTATTGAATTTAAAGATGTAAGTTTTTACTACACGGACGGCGAAGAACCGGTTTTAGAGAATATTTCATTCAAGGCTAATGCCGGTCAAACAGTTGCGTTTATCGGCTCAACAGGTAGCGGCAAAAGCACGTTAATAAATCTAATCCCACGTTTTTATGATGTTTCAAAAGGTGAAATCCTTGTTAATGGAAACAATATAAAAAAATATAACCTTTCTACACTTCGAGATTTAATAGGAGTTGTAACTCAAAAAGCAACGCTATTTAGCGGCACGGTTAAAAGCAACATTATACTTGGAAAAACCAAAAAAAATGTATCAGAAGATGATATTTTAACCGCTGTAGACATTGCGCAGGCTAAAGATTTTGTAGGTTCTAAAGGAGTAGATGGCGAGGTGTCGCAAGGCGGGCTTAATCTTTCGGGTGGACAAAAACAAAGGTTATCAATCGCAAGGGCAGTGTATAAAAAACCTAAGATATATATTTTTGATGATTCATTTTCTGCGCTTGATTACAAAACCGATCGAAATTTAAGAAAAGCATTATCGGAGAATACTAAAGATGCAATTAAACTAATCGTTGCTCAAAGAATTTCTACAATTAAAGAAGCCGACGAGATTATCGTATTGGAACAAGGTAAAATTGTAGGCAAAGGAAAACACAGTGAACTACTAAAATCTTGCGATGTTTATTTAGAAATCGCCGAGTCACAACTTTCTAAGGAGGAATTAAAACATGCCTAAACAACAAAAAACAAATAACCCCCCGGGGTCTATCGGCTCAATGAATGTAGCGGAAAAACCAAAGAGTTTAAAAGAGAGCGCAAAAAAACTTATATTGTTTTCAAAGGAACACTCAAAAGGATTAATTATCGCCTTAATTTTATCTGTATTATCGGCTGTGTTTTCGCTTGTAGGGCCCGGAAAACTAAGCGAAATTACCGACCTTATAACCGAAGGATTAATGACCGGAATTGATGTAGACGCAGTTCTTGGTATCGGGATTTTCCTTGCTGTAATCTATGTTTTAAGTTTAGCTTTTGGATTTATGCAAGGCAGCTTGTTTGCCGGTATATCGCAAAAAATCTGCAAAAAAATGAGAACGAACTTGACGCGAAAACTTAATAAACTGCCGTTATCATATTTCGATAAAAACGCTTATGGCGACACTTTAAGTCGTGTTACAAACGATGTTGACACCATAGGAAACAGTTTAAATCAAAGTTTATCCTCTGTTGTCAGCGGCGCTGTAACGTTGGTTGGATCTCTCGTTTTGATGTTTTTAACAAATAGTATTATGGCGATAACTGCGCTGGTATCTTCCCTGCTTGGTTTTTCGCTGATGATTATACTAATCGCAAAATCTCAAAAATATTTTAGCAAACAACAAGTAAAACTTGGGAAAATTAATGGCCATATAGAAGAAATTTATTCGGGACATACGGTAATCAAGGCGTATAATGCCGAGAATGAAAGCGAAGAGGAGTTTGTTAGCCTAAATAGCAATCTATATACATCCGCTTGGAAAGCGCAGTTTATCTCAGGGCTTATGATGCCTATTATGAGTTTTGTCAGTAATTTTGCCTATGTTGCAGTGTGTGTCGTTGGTGCTGTTTTAGCTATGAACGGCGTAATTTCTTTCGGTGTAATCGTTGCATTTATGCTGTATGTAAGGTTATTCACTCAACCTCTTTCGACCTTAGCTCAAGCGGCAAATGTTATGCAATCGGCTTTAGCTGCAAGCGAGAGAGTGTTTGAAGTTTTGGAAGAACCCGAACTTTCAAAGGAAGAAAAAACTAAAACAGCAAACGAACAATCTAAAGGCGATGTAACTTTCCAAAACATAGTTTTTGGATATGATGAAAATAAGCCAATTATTAAAAACTTTAGCGCCAATATAAAAGCAGGGCAAAAAATTGCTATAGTAGGGCCTACCGGTGCCGGAAAAACAACACTTGTCAATTTGCTGATGCGATTTTATGAAGTTAACAGTGGGAGCATCTTAATCGACGGTGTGAATATATCAAATATTACAAGGGAGGAACTCCACGATAAATTCACAATGGTGCTTCAAGAAAGCTGGATGTTTGAGGGTAGTATAAAGGAGAACATTCGTTATAACAGAGAAGATGTGACCGACGACGATATTATCTCTGCTTGCAAATCGATAGGTCTTCACCACACGATAAAGACAATGTCGAAAGGCTACGACACAATGCTTTCGAACGCTACCCTTTCGGTAGGAGAAAAACAACTTCTCACTATTGCAAGGGCAATGGTTAAAAAATCTGATTTATTAATATTAGACGAAGCCACAAGCTCGGTTGATACAAGAACAGAGATACTAATACAAAATGCTATGGATAAACTTTCAAAAGGCAAAACTTCGTTTATCATTGCGCATAGGCTTTCGACTATTAAAAACGCCGATGTTATTTTGGTTATGAAAGACGGAAATATTATCGAAACCGGAAATCACGAAACTTTGCTACAACAAAAAGGACTTTATTCAAAGCTTTATTTAAGCCAGTTTGATGATGTGGCTTAAAAGCTAAAATATAGCAATAGCAATTATTAAGACAAACTGTCCAGCTTAAGTAGGACAGTTTGTCTTATAGTGTAGCTTGTTTGGTTTAGATTAATAATTTATACTAATATCAAGCTTAAACAACATTCTTTGCAAAGATATTAAGCAACATATATAACCGAGGTGTGTATGATTAAAGACGTTTTTAAAAACTTGCCCGAAGATAAAAGAAATAAAATTTTGCTCTCGGCAAAAACAGAATTTACCAATAACGGGTTTATGGGAGCAAAAGTATTAAGAATTTGCGAGGGGGCAAAGATCCCAAGAAGTGCATTTTATAGATATTTCGATAGCCTTGAAGACATTTTCGAGCTTGTTATTAAACATTTTTTATTTGATAGAATGTTTGAGTTTCACTCTGAAATATCAAACAACCCCGAGAGAGTATTTGAACTTTGTAGGGAAATGCTCGAAAATGCGCTTGACAGCAAACAAGACAGGCTATTAGTTGAAAGTTTATCGGTGTTTGATGGTATAAAAGAACTGCAAAACCACCGAGCTAAAATGTTTAACGGCTTGCCGCAAAAGACGGGTCTTATAATGCTGAATTTTATGTGCCTTGTAAAAGATTTTGTTAACCTACATCAAAAACAAGGCGTCCCTAAGGAATTTATATTAAAACAATATGATGACTTGACCTATGTAATTAAAAAAGGTTACGACAATATTTAAATGAAGAAAAAGGAGAATGAAAAATGACTAAAATTACTAAAAAGAAAAAGATAATTATAATAGTATCATCTATATTGGTGGTGATTTTGATTGCCGGTATAGCTATAGTACAATTAACACCGGTAGGTCAGATGATAGACCAATCTATACAGGATAGTAACGCTAAAAAAATTCAAAACACT
>CAYJJR010000116.1:0-5936 GCA_964370565.1 uncultured Oscillospiraceae bacterium
GCACCACTCGTCGCAAACTTCGCTTAGTTTGCGACGACTTTTTGTTTGTAAAATTATAAAAGTCATCGCGCGCTCGCTTCGTGGCTCCTCGTTTCCCGAAAAAGCCGTCGCTTCGGCTCAACGGCTCGGTTGTAAACGCTCTCGCGGCGTTTCGCTTTTGCTTTGGGCTTTTGCGGTTTTGCCCCCTCTTGGGTAGCCCCTACAGCAACACTTCAGCCAAACAAACATAATCCGAACCAATCTCGACAGGTAGTTTCTGTTGGTGAAGGGTTCGGATTTGTGCTTTATTTGGAGAAAAAGTTTTTTGCAAATAGTAGAACAATAAAACCGACTTCAAAACCGAGAGGATCGAGGAAGAGGGTTAAAGATTAAGTTGTAGTGTTGCGTATAGGGAGTTATGTTCTAAAAACGGTTTGTTTAATTTTTTTTGAAATCCACAAACTAATAGTGACAGTTAAAAAGAAGAAGACTCCGAAGGCTATTTGCTTTCGGAGTCTTCTTGCTTGCCTATTAAATGTGAAGCAAATAGAAATAATGTAACAAGGTAAACCAAACTCATCCGACCCATAACTATTTCTACCATACCCCTGTATATATCTTCGTAGCCTACGAATGTATTAACATATGTATCTGTCATAATAATAAGCGGCAATACCATTCCCAAAAACCACGCTACAATCTGAACCGTAAAGCAGATTACCATAGTAGAAAACTTTTTCTTATCAAGCTTTCTCCAAAGAAGTTCGGAAATTACCGCGCCGACGAAGATTACAACAAATATTGCCCAAAAATTGATTAAGTTTGAAAGTGCCATAAGTATTCCAAGGGTTAGCGCTACTCCGTTTTTGTTTATTTTTGTATACAAATAAATTTAAAATCGCAAATTTCATCGCCGTCACCAATAGTCTTTGTTCTTGCCCATTTAGCGCCCTTTAAATTTCCATACATTATATCGTCCGCCTTACAGAAAATTTTTGTAAGTTCCGCCGTTCCCAAGCGAGTTAATTCATTGCTGTAAATGCAGGATCTACACGTCCACTTTATATATTTGTTTGAGTTTTCTTCCCAAATCATTTCAAAAGCCGGGGCGCCGAAATTCGTCCGAACACCTACTTTGCACATATTGCCAAACAGCTTAAAAAAGAACGGCAACTTTGAAAGCGACTTAAAGAATGTTTCTTGTTTTTTTGCATCATCAAAAACACATTTCTCTACTTGCTCAAGCGCTGTCCCACTGCCTTTGTGCTGTGTTAGAACCTTATACGCTGCAACCGCCGGAAAAATAGAGTGGGAACAATGTTTATATGTTACGCTATCGGTGATATTGCTTTCCGTTAGCAGTTTATCAAAAAGCCGTAGTATTTCATCTTTAATGTGGGGTTCTTCAATATCGGTTAAACAACTCGCCATTACGCTTTTCTTGAAATTTTTTTCAGATTTTTTATTCATACTCAACTCCAACCTAAAGATATTTAATAACAGTTTCAAAACCTGCGGTAAAGAAGTTTGAAATTTTTTCGATATAACTTAGTGCATCTTGTTTTTTTATATCATGCCTGATTATATCAAACAAACTTTCATGATATGCAGAGGTTAATATGTGGAATAAGTTTCGATCGATATCGCCTTTAAGCTTACCGAGCTTTTTTAGTTCTTCATGATATAAGAGCGTTTTATCAACCTGCAACTCTACTAAATCATGGACGAAGTTTTCATATTTAGTTCCGGCACTCTTACATAGTATTAGCTTGAACGCATCGTGATTATCATAGACATACTCAACAAAACTAAATTAAAAACTGCGTCGAGCGCAAATAGGATTTTGCCCATACCTGTTTTGCGGAGGGTCTTGACATTTGTTTTCCCTCTTGCTAAAATATAGCTAAGCTATATATCAAAGCTATATTTGTTGTCTATCTAACTTTTATAAACCAATTTACATTTTAAAAGGAGTAAATTTTTTTGGAAAAATCAACCGCCCTATCGCCGACACAGATCAAAATTTTAGAAAACGGAAAACAGTATTTTTTGAAATACGGTTTTAAAGACGCCCCTTTAAGAAATATTGTTAAAGATTCGGGATATACCTTAGGCGCATTTTACGGATACTACAAAACAAAAGAAGACCTTTTTTATGCGTTGACCGACCAAACAGCAAAGGGATTTTCCGATATTATTATGTCGATTAGCGAAGACATGAACAAGCTGCCCGACGAGCAAAGAATTTTCTCGATGTTGGATTGTTATATCTCTCGATTAAACGAAATTGTCGATTATATCTTTGAAAATAAAACAGAAATGATACTTCTGCTTAGCTGTTCCGCAGGAACAAAGTACGAAAACTTTACCGATAATTTTAGGGTAAGGTCCGGCTCTCGAATTAAAGATGCCGCAAAAAGCGCAACATTGCGGGATTTAAATGAGGGAACGTTTTTGCTTGATTATTTAATGCGAGGGTATTTCGATATCTTATCTCGCATTGTAGTCGAAGTTGACGATAAAGGGCATATGTATAATATGTTGCGAGATGTAGCGCTTGTTTACAAAAACGGAATTTTAAGCCTTATGAAAGAGGAAATATAAATGCATAAATACTATTTAGAAAATCAAAATAAACTAAAAAAACAGATGGGGAAACAACTTAAATTTATTAGAACTGAGCTTGAAGCGGAAACAGGAAAAAGCTACTCGGAACTGTTTGAAGAGGTTTGGCTTGTTTACAAAAACGATATGCTTGAAAGATTTCCGTATATCGGCGGAGATAAAGTCGGCGGAACAAAAAACCTAACGGGGGCATATTGTTTTGTTGCCTTGGGCGAGGTTTGCCTTAAATACGGAATGTCGCTTGAAAGTTGGGGGTATTTAATCACAGTTTGCTACAAACGCTTTTTTGAAAATATGCCGGTGTTTATGCGTAAAATTATCGGTAAGATGTATAACAACCCAAAAACCGCTACAAAAATGATAAAGAAAAAAGACGTTCAAAACGAAAAGAACGCCAAAGAAAATCCCGGTAGTTTTGAAACAAAAACCCAACCGCCGACCGAAGAATTTCCGATTATATACCACACCTTGGTTTGTCCGTTAGCGGATTTTGCAAACGAATACGGTTATTCAAAATATATGCCTTATCTTTGCAACCTAGATTACGTCATGTTTGAAGCGTTCTTTGTTCCGTTTTATAGGGAAAAAATTTGCGCCGACGGCGACGATTGTTGCGATTTTAAAATTAAACCCGGCGCGCCGATTGTTAAATCTTGGCCTTGCCACGCTTTAGACAGTAGTGACCCGTTGAAATAAAATCTACAGACTACCTGTTAAATCATAAACAAAGAACGGCTTTATAATATCGAGTTCGGTTTTATCGTGTGTTATATAGATAACCGTTTTGTCTTTCGTTTTATCAAGTAACAGGTCGATATTTTTCTGTTTGTTTTCCTCGTCAAGCCCTTTAAACGGCTCGTCTAAAAACAAAACATCATAATCGGAAACAACAGCGCGAACAATAGCTACTCGCCTTTTCATTCCGCCCGAAAGGGTTTTGACAAGTTTTGTTCCACAGTCAAAAAGGTTAGAGGCGTTCAAGTAGCTATCAATTTGAGATTTTGTTATCTTGTTAAAACTCTGTTTGCCTATGTGTGGCAACAGAATATTTGTATAGACATCAAGGTTTTCGCAAAGCCTGTCCTCTTGAAAAACGGCGCTTTTTTTCGCTTGTTCAAGACCTGTTATCTCGCCACCCTCTTGTTTTTCAAGCCCCATCAAAATCTTTATAAGCGTTGTTTTTCCGCTCCCGGATTGCCCCATTATACAGTTGATTTTGTTTTGATAGAGCGAAAGGTTGAAGTTTTTAAAAACAACAAGTTCGCCATAGCTTTTGCATATATCCTTTAAAACTATCATCTAAGCCTCACGCTTTCAAGTTTTTGTTCCAAAACCGAAATAAGTTTAATAAATATCTTTTCAAAAAGAAAACTAGCAAAGATTATAACAGCTGTCCAAGCGAAAAGGCTTGGGGTGTCGAGGAAAATTTTTGCTTGATAGAGATGTTCGCCTATCGAAAGATCGGGAACGCCAATGACCTCGGCGGCTATTCCGGCTTTAAAACTAAGCCCTAACCCCACAAGACAAGCCGACTTAAAATACGGCATTATCTGCGGAATAACTATATACCTAATCTTTGTCGCTTTTGTCATTTCAAAAAGTTTCGCCATATCGGAAAGCTCCGAGTTAAGGCTTTGTATTCCGCTTAAAACATTAGTATAGACTATCGGCAGAACCATGATTAAGCTAACAAAGATTGAAATGTTATCGGGCGATATCCAGATAAGCATAACTATTATAAATGAAGCTACCGGAACGGATTTTGAAAACAAAATCAATGGGCTTATAATCTGTTTAAATACCAATATTTTATAAGAAACTACGGCAAACAACGTTCCTATAGTCGTTCCCAAAACAAACCCGGCGCTAATTCTAGCCATCGAAAAGCCTATCGAAACCCAAAATTCATATTGTTGAACCAAAGAAAAAAGACTTTCTAGGGCGGAAAGCGGAGAAGCCAACAAAATTTGTTGGTCTATATACAAGCTTAAAAAGTGCCAAAGGGCTATCCATAAAAGGATAACCCAAAACGGCACTTTATTGTTTTTAAAAAAATTCTTGCCTTTATCCTGCATAGTAATATGTGTCATCTGGCATAGCTCCGCCTATCGAAGCGGGGTTTTGGTCAAACAAAACTCCGAGATATCCCGAAAGCATGTCTTTCATCTCGTCGCCGGCAATAAAGCTAATGTTGCAATACGGAATAGAGGAAAGAGCCACTGGTTCTGGAACTATCTCATATTGTCCTACAAGAGCTGCGCCCTGCTCCAAGTTCTCATTTATAAAGTTAACGGAGGTTTCGTAATTAGCCATAAAGTCGGCAACCGCTTCTGGGTTTTGCTCGACAAATTCTTTGTTAGCTACTACAACGCCGGTTATAAGATTTCCGTCAATTTCAGAACCGTTCCAAACTTCGGTCAAATCCAAAGCGACACGAATTTTGTCGTTGGACATCTGCGCCGTAGTTGCAAAAGGTTGCGGTAACATAGCAACAGCGTTTTCCTCGGCAGCGAGAGCTGCAACTACTTCCGCTTGCTCCGATTTCCACTCAACGGTAACTTGATCCGCTAAACCGTTTGCGTCTAAAATTTTGGTAAGCGCATATTCCGGGGTAGCTCCTTTGCCCGAAGCATAGATAGTTTTACCGCTTAAATCTTCGATAGATTGAATAGTTTCTCCGCTTTCAACGATATAAAGTACTCCTAAAGTATTGATAGCCAAAACTTGAAGTTTGCCGTCTGTGTTGTTGTAAAGAACGCTTGATACATTTGCCGGAACTGCGGCAATATCGACTTCGCCTTTTGCTACTTGCGTATTAACAACGTCGATAGCGGTTTCTATAGAAAAGCTATAGTTGTTTGAAGTTACCTCTCCGCTCTCAGCCGCGTTCATAAAATGTACCATGCCCATAGCGGTAGGGCCGTTCATAGCTACAACCGAAACGTCGACAGGGTCGGCGTTTGTTTTTTCCGCAACTTCCTGTTCCGTTGTGGCTTCCGGTGTTGTGGCAGGTTCAGTCTCGACCGGTGTTGTCGCGCAAGCGGTTAAAGCAAACAAAGCTACCGCTAACACGGCAATTAAACAAATTAATTTTTTCATCTTTTCTCCTTTTTACTAATGCAAAAAACTTTTTAATTTTGCAATATCTTTTATATATAAATCTTCACTTCGTTACGGATTGTTTATATAGTTTATGATACAATTTAATCGCCACCCGAGGGGCATAACAATTTTATATAATCTCCGCCTTGTGGCGGAGCTCTTGGAAATAATCCTACGGATTATTTATATTAGATGTAGCTTAAAATACAAGAAATACTACGTTTTTGCAC
>CAYJJR010000117.1:0-5920 GCA_964370565.1 uncultured Oscillospiraceae bacterium
CATTTCAATTAGCGTAAAACCTTTTTTGTTTTTAAGTTGTATAAGATTTTGCATATTTTCTATCCTCCTTTTTAATTTCAACATAAATCATAATTATATAATCAATCCTTTATTACCTGTCGTGGGTGTAAGGCCATGCATTATACGGCGATGGGAGTTCATCAAGATAACCCGACACATCATCTGCAACGTGATAAAGCATTACATCAGCGTTTGCAGCAAGGTGTTTTCCCGATGTGGGATCTATAGTTTTATCATCATGATGATACGATACCCATACTATGCTGTTAGTTGTTGTGTCATATCCAAATTTATAGTTTCCATAAAATTCTCCGCCTAATCGAGAATTCACTTGTGCACCGAAACCAAAGCTCCAAATACCACCGGTGGTAGACAACACCTCTGTTCCGTTACCTGTATCTTTATAATAAATTACATCAGAACCCGTAATTGTTTGATAGTCTGAGTACGCATTGGGAGGCGCACCGTCAGAACCAGGCAACTCACCAAATTGTGTCAACGAGGCTTCTAGGGCGGTATATACTGTTTTTGTCGCGCCAAGGTCTGCCGTTCTTTGCGCATCTTCACGATAAGCAACAACAGACGGTATCGCAATAGCAAGCAGTATTACAATAATCAAGATGACTATCAACATCTCAATTAGCGTAAACCCCTTTTTGTTTTTTAGCTTAATGAGTTTTTTCATATTAACTGCCTTTCTTTAATATTGTCCTTAAATTTTAATCATTATCCTCAGCAAGTTATGTCTACGTATTAGCCGGTATAAATGCTCATATCATACGTACAACCTGCATCTACTAGTTCCTGTAAATAACACATTTCATTTGCCATATATGCATAATAGGCCTCTGAGCCTATAGCTGCATTACTTTTAGGGTTCCAGTTTCCAAGTGTGCGGTGATAAAGCATTATGGAATCGTAATCTGTTGCTAATGCGTCACTTCTCCAGTAAGATACCCAATAAATATGATCATGAGCACCATAATTCAGCATATAATGGAAACTAAAATTACCTTGGAAGTTAGGGCCTAAATAGTCGGCAAGCAAACCATAAAACTCTCTTGTATCAGGATCGGCATGAGTAGTAGACAGCGATACCAATGCATCATAATCCAGATCAGTTCCTCGATGACCATAATATATACTATATTCAGGTGTTGCTCTTATTACTGCCGCCTCAATAGCGGTGCGGATAGACTCGATAGCCCCCTCGTCTTGTGTTCTCAATGCATCTCTTCTGTAACCGGCAACCGCAGGAACTGCAATCGCCAAGAGAATAACGATAATTAAAATAACTATCAACATCTCTATTAGGGTAAATCCTTTTTTGTTTTTCAAATGTCTTTTCATGGTTTTCGTAGTTTGCATAGTTTTTTTCCTTTCCTTTTTTTGATAATTTCTTTTTAGACAAATAAAATTAATCTCTTTATTTAAATAAAAACAAAAATTTTATTCGTAAATCAAGCGCGAAAATTTCGGTATTGTCACAGAGCTACAACAACAATTTTTCAAGAGTCGGTCTGTCGGCCGCTCTGTCCAGTGCCACCTCCCTGTCGATAGCCCCCTGTTTAACGAGAGCCGCAAGGTATGAATCGAGCAAAATCATGCCGTTTTTAGCGTTGCTCTGTATAATAGCGTTAATTTGGAAAGCCTTGTTTTCGCGTATCAGATTTGCTATAGCGTCGTTAACCGTCATGATTTCAAAAGCCGGCAAACGTCCAACTCCTTGTTTTTTCGGCAAAAGCTGTTGTGTTATAACCGCCCTTAAAACGGTTGCAAGCTGTGTTCTAATCTGTTGTTGCTGATCAGACGGGAAAACGTCTATCAAACGGTCAATTGTCTTTGCCGTTCCAACCGTATGTAACGTACCGAAAACTAAGTGTCCTGTTTCGGCGGCGGTTATCGCGGCCGAGATAGTTTCAAGGTCGCGCATCTCTCCGACCAAGATAACGTCGGGATCTTCACGCAAGGCGCTTCGCAAAGCAAACGCGAAACTGTCTACATCAACCCCAACTTCACGTTGGTTAACCAAACAATTTTTCGAAACATGAAGATATTCCACCGGGTCTTCAATCGTGAGAATATGGTCTTGTTTTGTTTCGTTTATGTAATCAACCATAGCCGCAAGCGTCGTTGTCTTTCCGCTTCCCGTAGGTCCCGTAACAAGCACAAGTCCCCTTGGAAGGCTCGCTATGTTTTTAAAAATTTGCGGCAAGCCCAACGCATCAAAGCTTGGCAAAACATCGTTTAACATACGAAGCACAATTCCCCTTGCGCCTTTTTGCTTAAAGATGTTAACACGTTGACGCGTGCCGGACGGCATGACATAACAAAAATCATAGTCGCTCTTGTCCTCGGAATATTCGATGTTTGTCTCTGTCACAAGCTGTCTTGCGTAACTTTCAAGGTCTTGTTTCGTAAGCGGCGGCTCGCCGTTAATACGAGACACCTTTCCGTCAATCCTCATAGCGGGCGGCTCGCCCAAAACCAGATGAAGGTCGCTCCCCTTTGCTTGTCTTGTCGCCGTGATTAAACTTTTTATATCCATTAACAAACCTCTCCATATGCCTTTTCATTTAGTATTAATCGATGTTTTCGCTTAAAACCATCGCTTCTTTTATAGAAATTATGCCAGCTTTGACAAGGTCTATAGCCTCGTCGATGAAAAACATTTGGTTTCGTTTTTCTTTGAGATAATTTGTTATATCCGCCGTGTTTCGTTGGGTTACGATCATGTTCCTTATGTTGGCGTCGGTCGCGATAATTTCGCAAACCGCGCGACGCCCAAGATGTCCCAATCCGTCGCATCTTGCGCAACCCGGGCTACGATAGAGTTTTGTTACGCTCGTGTTATAACGGCTTAAAAATATCTGTTCAACCTGTGTCGGCTCATATTCTTCTTTACAATGTGGGCAAAGGTTTCGCACAAGACGTTGTGACGCCGTCGCAACTATCGAGGACGCCGCCACATACGGTTCAACCCCCATGTCTACAATACGCAAAAACGCGGACGCGGCACTGTTTGTGTGCATCGATGCCAAAACAAGATGTCCCGTTATCGCCGCCCTTGCGGCTATGTCCGCCGTTTCAGTGTCGCGAATTTCCCCAATCATTATCTTGTCGGGGTCTTGGCGAAGTATAGAACGAAGACCGTTTGCAAATGTAAGTCCCGCGCGGTTGTTAACCTGTGTTTGATTAACCCCATCGACATACTTTTCAACCGGGTCTTCGATAGTTAATACGTTGGAGCTTACGTGCGCTAACTCTGCAAGCAACGAATAAAGCGTCGTTGTCTTTCCGCTTCCCGTAGGACCCGTCATCAAAACAAGGCCGTTTGGCAAAGAGATAGCTTTGCGAAGAACCTTTGCATCTTGGTCGGTAAAACCTAGTTCCTCTAGACTTTGGATTCCAAGGCTGCTGTCTGCAAGCAAACGGATAACTATCTTTTCGCCAAACACGGTCGGCATACTAGCAACACGCGCAGAGATTTCTCTGCCGTTGATATCCATCGAAAAACGTCCGTCAAGCGGTATGCGTTTTTCCGCTATGTCCATTTCGGACATAATTTTAATACGGGTTATTATACCGGGCAACGTTCTTGAATGCATACGAACTATCTCGGAAAGTATTCCGTCGACACGAAAACGAATTCTAACGTCGTTTGCTGTCGGCTCTATATGAATGTCACTTGTGTTGCTGTTGTGGGCTTGGATGATTAAGTTGTTGACAAACTGAACAACCGGCGCGTTGCCAAGACGATTTTCAACCGCTTCAAGTTCGCTTATCTCAAGCCTTTCCGCCTCGTCAACCACAGAACTAGTAGAGTTTAATGTGTCGGCGGAAGAACCTATTCTGTTGCGTTCGTAATGCCGCACGATACTTCCGGCTATATCGCTTTTTGTCGCAAGACAGGGAGTAATTATTTTACCTGTTGCCGTCGCAACCATGCTTAACATGTCATAATCAAGCGGGTCGGACGTTGCGAGCACAAGCTCGTTTCCTTTGATTCGATAGGGTATAACATTATGTTGCATAGCAACGTCTCGCGCAAGCGAGGCAATAGCCGTTTGCGGAATTAGAGTATCGGCAAGCGACACATATTCAATGTGAAGAGCGTTTTTAAGAACACGCAAAACAGAGTCTTCCGAAACAACTCCGTTATCAACCAAGATATCTCCAAGTTTTTTTCCACCCGAATTTTTTTGAACCTCAAGAGCGCTTTGAAGTTGAGTTTCGGTTATCAATCCACCCTCAACCAACATATCTCCTAAACGTTTTTTTTCAACCATATTAATTGCCTATTCCTTTCTATATTTTTTCTATCGACAATTTAATACGTCAATAAATCAGTTTCCATCGTTTGGGTGTTTAAATCTACCATTGGTTGAGCAACTTGATATGTATATTCTATAAACTGCAACGACATCGTAACATCGTCATAATTTTCTATAAAATTTGATAAAGCTAAAGTTGGGAGAACCATGTAGACTTCATCTTTTGCGAGACGATCGGCATAATCCAATATATCGTCTATCGTTCCCGTCACATTCATACTTGTATTTTGTGTAACTATCTCATAATAGGCCGGCACAGCCGTTATCTCTTCAAGAGTCATAGCCTCGGACACAAGAGGATCTTGAGAAACAACTTGTGAAATGTTGCTCGATGTCGAAGAGCTAGCACTAAAAGGTTCACTTAAATTTAGCGAATTAACAGCAACGTCATACCTTTCCGCCGTGTCTACAAAAAAGTTATGAACACTGTAGTTTTCAAAATAGTACTGACCCAATCCGGATGTTTCTATTTTTTCGTCGATCTCTTCAATTGCGGCATAAAGTTCTTCGCCTTGTTCTATGTTAGCATATAATTTTTGGAGTTCGACGTCCAAAACAGAAACACGTTCGAGATTTTCGTTGTAACTTTGTATCATTGGGTATGAAACAAAGTAGTTAAGTATGAACAAAATTAATATCGTTACCGCGATTATCAAAATCGTTTGTTCTCGTTTACTCATTTTAATTTTAATTCCTTTTTAATATATTTTGTGAAGGTTATCAAAATCCGTGTGCTATTCCCGGAATCCTGTCCTAGTTTATTTCGCAAACTACGGTAAACGAAACTTCGTCGCCCGACTCGCTAAATCCGAAATACCCAACATAACTAAAAAGATCTATGTTGGTTAGTATCTCTACGTAATCGGCGGCTTGCTGTTCCGTTTGTCCCGTGCACACAAGGTTGTATGTCCTGTTTGAGAACGAAACCGACGTTATCGTTACGTCACTTGGGGCTTCGTCTACTATTTCGTCTAGCATGTCTCGGTTAAACTCACCAACATTTGCAATCTCAGTTTCAAGTGACTCTATGTCGTGTAGGCTTTTGAACTTTGAAACATAATCGGCCCGCAATGTTCCGTATTCTTCGATAAGTGCTAGCGTTTCGGGTGAGTTTAGTTCCGCCTCTCGCTGTTCTATTAGGTTTTGCGAATGAATCTCAAAGCCAACAAGTACGCCGGCAACGATTACGTTTAAAATAACCAAGATGCAAGCGGCAACAAGAGCTTTGTTCGTCTTTTTTACGGAAGTTTTTGTGACAGCTTTTGCGCTTGTTATTCTTTCAAAAAAGTTTAACTCTTGTTGACCCGAACAAAACATCGAACCTATTGTATAAACGGTTGAATATTTTTCAAAAATGTCGTTTACATTTGAAAGTAGATCGCAAGGCAAACTAATCGCCGATTTAACAAACGACAAAAGTTGCATATCGGCGCTTTGTCCGTGGACTATAACTTTATCTATTGATTTTCCCGGAAACTTAATATTTTGGTATGAATTTAACTTTTCGATATTTTGAACAAAAACATTTTGTGGGTCGGCCGTTTCGTTCATGCTTGCAAGAATGT
>CAYJJR010000118.1:0-5603 GCA_964370565.1 uncultured Oscillospiraceae bacterium
GCGCCTATTGCCTCGAAAATTTTCGGAGAAGTAGACGGCATAAACGGACAAAGCACAATTCCGACTATCCTTAAAGTTTCGATAAGGTTATATAAAACTGTAGAAAGGCGGGCTTTTTTTGTTTCGTCTTTGCCCAGTATCCACGGGGTTGTCTCGTCGATATATTTGTTAGCACGCGACACAACTTTCATTATCTCTGTTAACGCGCCCGGAAGCTGGAAGTTATCGAGATTTTCGCTAACTTTATCGTAAAGCGAACTTGCAAGCGCTATTAGTTCGTCGTCGATATCCTCTGTTTGAGAAATGCCGGGAAGCGTTCCGTCGAAATATTTCTCAATCATCGATACCGAACGCGAAACGAGATTTCCAAGGTCGTTTGCAAGGTCGGCGTTTATTCGTTGGATAAGGCTTTCGTTTGTAAAAACTCCGTCGTGGCCGAACGGGATTTCGCGCATGAGATAGTAGCGAATTGCGTCGACGCCGTAGCGGTCGCACAGAATGACAGGGTCGACAACGTTGCCCATTGATTTGCTCATCTTTCCGCCTTCAAGCAAAAGCCAACCGTGTCCGAAAACTTTTTTCGGGAGTTCAACATCAAGAGCCATTAACATTGCGGGCCAGATTATCGAATGGAAACGAACAATCTCTTTTGCCATGAGATGGACGTCGGCGGGCCAGTATTTATCAAAGTCGCTATATTGATCGTTTTCAAAACCCAGCGCGGTTATATAGTTTGAAAGGGCGTCGACCCAAACATAAACAACATGTTTTTCGTCGAACGACACAGGTACGCCCCAAGAAAAACTACTTCTTGAAACGCAAAGATCTTCAAGACCGCGGTTTATAAAACTTTTCATCTCGTTAAGACGGCTTTCCGGCTCAAGGAATTTCGGGTTGTCGGCGTATAATTTTAAAAGACGCTCGGCATAGTTTGAAAGCTTGAAGAAATAAGCCTCTTCCGAAGCATCCGTAACGTCGCGTCCGCAATCGGGACATTTTCCGTCTTTGAGTTGGCTTTCGGTCCAAAACGATTCACACGGTTTGCAATATTTACCTTTGTACTCGCCTTTGTAGATGTCTCCGTTGTCAAAAAGCGTTTTAAATATCTTTTGAACCGACGATTTATGGTAATCGTCCGTTGTTCTAATAAAACGGTCGTAGTCTATGTTCATTATATCCCAAAGTTTTTTTATCCCGACAACTATTTCGTCGACATATTGCTGTGGGGTTTTGCCGACTTCGGTCGCCTTGTCCGCTATCTTTTGTCCGTGTTCATCTGTTCCGGTTAAAAACATGACGTCAAAGCCCTGCATACGCTTAAAACGTGCAATACTGTCGGCGGCAACCGTTGTGTAGCTGTGGCCTATGTGTAGCTTGTCCGAAGGATAGTAGATTGGAGTTGTGATGTAAAATGTTTTTTTGCTCATTTTTTTAAAGTTCCTTTCTTTTTTAAAAATGCAGGGCATATTTTCAATTTAATGTGTTGTTTAAGAACTTGTACCAACATATTCTTTTTTATTATACATTTTTTATAGAGTAATTTCAATCTTTTAAATTATGAATAAACGCCTTTGTAATATAAGTTGTTGCAAAATAATGATTTCAATGTTAATATAAGCCTATCTAATACTTTATATTTAAAGGGGATAAACGTGTCTAATAATTCTAATCAAAATAGTATTTTAAATAAATTTTCTAAATTTTCGTTTCAAAATCCTTTGACGGGACTTTTAATCGTTGCTGTTTCTTTTGTATCTTTTTTTATTTTGGGTTCTCTTTACCTCGACAGCTACGCAAACAGCACCGTCGTGATATTGTTTTTTTCCGTTATGTTTTCGGGGTGTATCGGGATATTGCTTTTTGAGAAATTACTATATTCCTCTAACACGTTGATTTTTTCCGCCGTATTGCTTTTTTTGGCGGCAGTTTTAAGGATCTCAAACATCGGGTTTACCTCTAACGATTATGTCAACTGTCTTAATCCTTGGATAGGCCAGTTTACCGAGATGGGGACGGGCGGAATTGTAGCTAATTTTACTAATTATAACTATCCGTATCTTTATCTGCTTTGGTTTTTGGGAAAATTTCCGGCAGGAAACCTCTATGTATTAAAGTTTGTTTCGATAGTGTTTGACGTTGTCACGGCGTACGGTGTTTTAAAACTCGTGTCGATTTACACACAAGACAAAATTATAAAACTTTTTTCGTTCCTAGCCGTCCTTTTGTTGCCGACAGTTATTTTAAACGGCGCGTGGTGGGCGCAATGTGACAGCATATTCACCGGTTTTGGGGTGTTCGCGCTTTACTTTGCGCTTAAAGAAAAACCATGGATAGCGGCGGCTTGTGCCGGCTTTTCGCTCGCGTTCAAGCTTCAAGCGATATTTATTCTACCGATTGTAATTGTTCTTTTGATTATACAAAAAGTAAAAATAAAACATTGTGTCGCTTTTTTTGGCGCATATCTTGCGCTTATGCTTCCGGCGCTTTTGGTTGGGGCTCCCGTTTCAAGCCTTGTCACGACGTATGTCGGAACGGCTTCGACGTTTTCCGCGCTTAACCTTAATTCGGCATCTATCTTTTCGCTTATACCCCACGACGTTATAACGGGAAGTTCGCTTGAACTTGAACTTGGCATGTCGGACATGACGATAAGTTTGTTGAAATACGGCGGAATTGCGGCGGCGGCGTTGCTTGTTGCGACGGTTTGTTTTGTGGCGTTTAAGCACAAACAAAAGGTGAAAGATTTTGAAGTTTTGCTTATGATGTTTATAATGTCGGCGGGAATTCCGTTTTTGCTTCCGCACATGCACGACAGATATTTCTTTGTGGCAGAGATTTTCGCGGTTGCTGTTGCGGCGGCGGCGTTTAAACGCGACAAACTGTTATTAATAGTGCCGCTTTTGATGCAAATAGCGTCATATTCGCCATACAACACGTTTTTGGTTTTGGGGCTTCCGATAGTTCGCCTCGAACTTTCGACGCTTTCGGTTTTTGTTTCGATTGTAATCGTTTGTTTGGCGCTTTGTAAACAACTTAAAATTCAAGGAGAAAAGGTTTGATAAAAAAAACAACGTTTAATCTTTTTCCTTTAGACATCAAAAAGGGCATTTTGATAGCCGTTTTTTCGGGGATTGTTTTTTGCTTTGTGGCTCAAAGCTATCTAAATTACCTTGAAAGTTTCGCGGTTTCGGTTTTATATTCTTGCTTGTTTGCGGCAACTGTTTTTTTTGCGATTAGTGCAAAACTTGTGTGTTCCAAAAACGCGTTGGCAATCGTTTTTGCGCTTGCTTTTTTCGCGGTGTTCGTTAGAATAATCGGGGTAGACCACGTTTCCCACGACTATAACCACGCGATTTCGATGTGGATAGAAAACTTTAAACTAACCGGCACAGACGGTTTTACAAACCTCGCAAAAGTTAATAATTACAGTTTTCCGTATCTGTATTTTTGTTATATCATCTCACTTATCCCAATCGAGACTATTGCGCTTGTAAAATTTGTTTCTATAGCTTTCGATATCGGTTGTGCTTTTTTTGCGACAAAGATAACGTCGGTTTTTTCAGACGATAACAAAAAACAACTCGCGGTTTATTTTGGGGTTTTGCTTTTGCCTACCATTGTTTTAAACTCGGGTTGGTGGGCGCAATGTGACAGTATATACACGATGTTTTGTCTAGCGGCGTTATACTTTGCGATGAAAGATAAAATGCATCTTGTCGCGGTTTTTGGGGCAGTTGCGTTTTCGTTTAAGCTTCAAGCGGCGTTTGTTCTTCCGTTTATGGCAATTCTTCTTTTGATAGGAAGGTTTAAAATAAAACATTGCTTGACGTTTGCCGCATCTTATGTCGGCGTGTCCGTTCCGGCGTTTTTAGTCGGTGCGCCGTTCTCGTCGATATTCACCGTTTATTTAAACCAAGCGTCCGAGATAGCGGCGCTTAATCGTAACTCGGCGAGTATCTTTGCGTTTGTTCCTTACGGAGCGGCAAAAGGCCTTAACCCAAACGATAACGAACTGTTTATATGGGAATATGCACAGCTTGCGGAGACGTTGGGGTTTGCGTTAACGTTTTTGTTGGTGGTCGGATTAATCTTTTTCGGATTTCGCAAACGAAAACAGTTCTCAAACAAAACGCTTTTGATACTGGCTTTTTTGTTTAGCACAGGAATACCGTTTTTTCTTCCGTATATGCATGACAGATATTTTTTCCCCGGCGAAATTTTGGCGGTTATCCTTGCGGTGTGCTTTTCAAGGTTTGCCGCGACTCCGTTGCTTTTACAGTTTGCGGCGTTCACGCCGTACAACATATATCTGATACTGGGAATGCCGCTTGTTCCGCTCGAGCTTTGCGCGATTGCGGTTGCGATGTCGTTAATTTTGGCGGGCGTAGAACTTTTAAAAAGTTAGGAGTTAGGAGTTAGGAGTTAGGAGTGAATGTTCGTCGGAACGACGAATTGGCGCCGTTACGGCGAGAATTAAATAAAATCATATGACATTTTCGCCTTGCCAAAATCAGCATTGTAGGGGACGGCGTCCTCGACGTCCCGAACCACGCGACATTTGATGGTTGTAGGTGACGGGAACCCCTCCCGTCTCATCTTGTTTTCAAAACAGCCCACAAAATATAAAATAAAAGAGTCGCTTGATACCACCTGTTAAAGGTCATATCGCGACTCTTTTTTGTATAGATTTTTAAATATTAAATTTTTATTTATTCCATTCGCCCGTTGCTTCGTTTGTGTTTAAAGGTACACTTTGGTTATTTTGTGCCGGTGGTGCCCATTGTTGAGGGGGCACCCCGTTGTTAAACTGTTGGTTGTTTGGTGCAAAAGTCGGCATAGCCACAGGTTGTGGAGCAGTCGATTGCAAAGGGGCGGCGTTTTGTTGACCGGCATACATAGGAACATATGGCGGAATTACGGGAGCAGAATTTGTCCCCGGAACGCTTGTCGGTTGGTTTACCGACCCCGTGCCCGGAAAAGCTTGCTCAAACGACGGGATTTGTGGCGCTTTAACTGTTTTGGTTTCAAGCTGAGCTTCGGCGTTTTCATTGTTACCGCTGTTGTTGTTGGGGTTTTGCGGAAACGCCGGAACGTACGGAGGAACGTGTGTTGGTTGTTGTGGTTGCCCGGTCGTCTGTTCCGGTTGTTGCTGAGTGTTTTGCGGCAACTGTGGAACGTATGGTGGAACGTGTGTCGCCTGTTGTGGCGCAAAAGCCGCTATTGTCGGTTGCTGGGGTTGCTCGGGGGATTGACCGCCGTTAAACGAAGGAGCGTTAAAGACGGGCGGCGACGCAACGATTGGGGTTTGTTGAGCAGACGCTTGTTCGCCAAACTGCCGTGTGTTATCTGTCGCCAAGCCGCTTTGGTTGTTTTGTTCCATCTGTTGTGGCGCAAACGGCGCAAATGGCGTCTCAAAAACCGAAGTGAACACCGGAACTTCGGGGATCTTTCCGTATTGTTGAGAAACCTTTGATTGTTCCTCCATGACCGATTGCTGTTGCGATTGCTCGGCCTCTTGTTGTTGTTCAAAAACAGGTTGCTGTTGTGGTTGCTCGGCTTCTTGTTGTGGCACGAAAACAGGTTCTTGCGATTGTTCGGCTTCT
>CAYJJR010000119.1:0-5507 GCA_964370565.1 uncultured Oscillospiraceae bacterium
TCCTAACTCCTAACTCCTAACTCCTAACTCCTAACTCCTAACTCCTAACTCCTAATTCCTAACTCCACATTCAAATACCGCCACGAAGTGGCGCACCATAACTATTAACTATTAACTATTAATTATTAACTAAAATAAAAAGGGGTTTATAAAAAAGTGAACGGCATTTTTAAAGGAAATTTTATCGATTGTCCCACAATCTCTGAACTGCGTGTGCGGAAAAACGCGTTCATTAAGGTTGAAAACGGTTTTGTTAAAGAGATTTCGCAAACTGAGTTCGACGGAGAATTAACGATAGATTTCGGGGATGCCCTCGTCATACCCGGGCTTTGCGACATGCATCTCCATGCTCCGCAATATGCAAACCGCGGTTTCGGCCTCGACCTTCCGCTTCTTCCGTGGCTAGAAAAATACACATTTCCCGAAGAAACAAAATACAGCGACTCAAACTATGCAAAAGAAATCTATCCGAAGTTGATAAAAGATCTTGTAAAAAACGGCACGACAAAGGCTTGTATATTCGGTTCTATCCATTTAAAATCCACCGAAGTTTTAATGGAACTTTTGGAACAAAGCGGAATTACGGCGTTTGTTGGCAAGGTTAACATGGATAGAAACTCGCCCGAAAGTCTTTGTGAAACGTGCGAGGATTCTTATGAAAACACTGTGGCGTTTATTGATGCTGCAAAAAAATATAAAAACGTCAAACCGATTATAACCCCACGGTTTGTTCCGTCCTGTTCGGGGGAACTTATGGCGAAACTCGGCGACCTTGCGCAAAGATACAACTTTCCCGTTCAATCGCACCTTTCGGAAAACCTAAGCGAAATCGAATGGGTCAAAAAGCTCGAACCGGACGCGACTTGTTATCTTGATGTGTATAAAAAATATAAACTGGTTGGGGGAAACGTTCGATCTATAATGGCGCATTGTGTTTCGTGTAGCGAAAACGAACTTGAAATGCTTAAAGAGTTTGACGTTTTGGTTGCACATTGTCCCGAAAGCAACGCCAACATAACAAGCGGAATTGCCCCCGTCGCCGACATGCTCTCGCGCGGAATATCGGTTGGGCTGGGTTCCGACATAGCGGCCGGAACGTCGCTTTCGGTTCTTTCGGCGGCGTCACTTGCGGTTAAAGTTTCAAAACTTCGCGGAGCACTTTTCGGCGAAAACAGCATAAACTATAAAACGGCGTTATATCTTGCGACAAGCGAGGGACAAAAGTTCTTCGGTGAACAGCCGGGGTTTTGCGTCGGCAACGCTTTTGATGCCGTCGTTATAGACGACAGCACCCTCGTTCAAAGCGACGACATATCTTTTGAACAACGCGTTCAAAGAATGATGCTTATACCTGAAGACCGAAACATTACGACAGTTTACGCCAAAGGAAATAAAATTTATTAAAAAGCAATTTTAAACCGATCGGGAGAATATTTTCCATTCCATTTTTTCGTTTTTTCTCAAAGCAGACAAGCAAAAGGGCAACCATATAGCGGTTGCCCTTTGTTTCGTCTGTCTAGTCTTGATATTCTTTTTTATATTCTTCAAGTTGTTTGACGTTTGATATCGGCTTAAACCAAACCTCTTTGCCACCTTCGTCGATAACGGCATAGATATGCCCCGAGCCGTCGTAGTAGTACGCGAGATAGTCTTCAAACATATGTGAAAATCCGTCTAAAAACGCGCGGTTGGATTTTAACACGAATATAAAATCAACCTCTTGTTCTCGCAGATAATCTGAAAACGTTTCGGGAGTTGCGTACACTGCATACGGATAGGTCATCTCGTCTTCGAGGGAATTTACGAAATTTCCGCCCGCCATCGTTTGTACCGTGTAGCTTGGCATAAATTCATAGTTAAAAACAAACCACTCTCCACCGTCCGATTCTTGACAGACAAGATAGAACCTGTCGTCCTTTTCAAAGTAATCTTGATATTCGATAGAATAGTTTCTAATAAGATTTCTAACCCCGTCGATAGTTACGTCGACCTTGTCGCTTGAGATATAATAATCTGAAAAAAGTCGTGTGTTCATCGTAACGGTTGTGTAAAGCGAAAGCGACATGACAATGCAAGCAAACGCTAGATTATACTTTTTGAAAAAAGCTTTTCCCATAGGAACGGTGAAACATCCGACAACCGCTATCATCCAACCTATACAATAACTTGACATATATCTTCCGTATGACGATAGGTCATAGAATTGGGTGTGTTGGAAAACGGCGGTGTAGAGGTATGCGTGGAAAAGATAATACGCGGCAAAACCTCCAAGCAACAAAAACGAAAACACCGAAACTCTTAAGGCGCGTTTTTTGTTAGCGGTTAATGCGGCACATATTAACGGTATAGCGGTAAACACGAAAATCATAACGATAACGGTACCGAACGCTATTAACTTGTGGGAAAAAAGATGATCCCACATCTTGTTGACGATTTCGATAAAATACGGATCTTGTCCTGTTAATATCTCGACTATCGAATATTCATACGGTTCGGGCGCTATATCAAGCGAAACGGTTGAGCTTATGTGTAACGACCAAATTCTATATGTCGCAAAGATAGCGACAAACGGCGCAAAAAGCGTGGCGATGTTTTTAAGAATTTTATAAAGTTTTGTTTTTGGATCTTTAAACGGATAGTCGGACGAAATAACGATATCAACCGCCATTATGCCGGCGGCAATAAACCCTAGCGCTAGTCCCATATCCTTTATAAGCGCGAGCAACACAAAAAGCGATACCGAAACGAGATACCTTGCGGTTTTGTTTTCGGTTTTTTCGTTGGCGAACCAAGCCAACAAAACCCCGCCAAACACAAAGCCGATAGGCACGTCGGAATATGACGAAGCAAACAGCGGAAGCCCCTCAAAACTTTCGAGAAAAGCGTATATACCAACGACCGAGAAAACCGAAAAAACAACAAAAGAAATAAAGTTTTTCCATTTAACACGCGAGAACAAAACGGTCATAGATGCCATCATCAATATGTCATACGCAAGATAAACGCGCCATTCAACAAAATTGTTGTTGAAAAACAAATTGAAATAGCTCCAGATAGGCAACGCCGGAAGATACGAGATGTTGACCATGCTACTTTCAAACATGCTGTAAAGCATGTCGTTGGTTTTGATAGCCTTTGCGGCAATACCCCAAAAAGAAAATTCGTCCCAAACCTTAAACGCGGCGTTTTTACTTTCAAGGACAATAAAGAAGTATATACAAGCCGCGATAAAAAACACAGTTGCCGGAGTCAAAAAGTTTGACAGTATATCTTTAATTGGATATTTTTTAAGCGCAAAAACATAGATAATTGCAAACAACGCAAACGCCGTTACAACGTATCCGCCAACGACAATAAGATTCATAAACGCAAAAATCAACATCGTTATAACGATTAAAGCTATCGACAACAGCGGGCCTGTCGCCGAGTTAACCTTAAAACGCATCGTAAAAAATAACGATATCGAAAGCATTATTAAGACTATCAGAATAAAATCCATAAAATTCTCCGGTAATTTTTTTAGGTTTTAATTGGCGAGATTTTGCTGTTTACTATAAGTTGTTATGTGTAAATCTCGCCATAACGTGCTCTTGTGTTATAATTTCAACCGTTCTTAACTTCCGCTACTCTCGAGATAAGCTTTTTGCTCTGCCGAAAGGCTATCAATTCCAAGCCCCATCGCGTTTGCTTTCATCCAAGCTATCTCGACATCTATCTCTTTTGGAACGTTGATAACGCCTTTTGAAAGTTTACCCTCATTTTGCACAAGATAGACGGCGGAAAGCGCTTGAAGCGCAAAACTTAAATCCATTATCTCGGCGGGGTGTCCGTTGCCGGCAACGATGTTGACAAGTCGCCCGTCTGCCATAGCGTTTATAATATTGCCGTTTTTAAGCGTGTAACCTTCGATAAAATGTTTGCGTTCAACAACGCTTGTCGATAGTGCGCGAAGATCGTCTTTGTTAAACTCAACGTCGAAATGTCCGGCGTTTGCAACTAAAACGTTGTTTTTCATCTTTTCGTAATGACGTTTGACAATAACATCTTTACAACCCGTAACCGTAACAAAGATGTCGCCAATTGCCGCGGCATCGTCCATCTTCATGACTTCATAACCCTCCATAGCCGCTTCAAGCGCGCGGACAGGGTCTATCTCGGTCACGATAACGCGAGCGCCAAGGCCTTTTGCGCGAAGGGCAATTCCGCTTCCGCAAAAACCAAACCCGGCAACCACCACGACTTTACTCGCGATAATGTTGTTTGTCGCGTACATAATTCCGTCCCAAGTCGATTGTCCCGTTCCGTGACGATTGTCAAAAAGATGTTTACAATCGGCGTCGTTAACCGCTATCATCGGGAAATCGAGTTTGTTTTCCGCCGCCCTTGCGTGTAACCTGTGGATACCGGTTGTAGTTTCTTCCGCTCCGCCGATAACGTTAGCCGCAAAATCTTTGCATTCGCCGTGGAGAAGGTTAACAAGGTCGCCGCCGTCGTCGATTACTATGTCCGGTTTAATGGCAAGCGTCTTTTTAAGATGGTCGACATACTCCTCGTCGGTTGCGGCATGCCAAGCGTTTATCTCAATTCCAAGCTTGTCAAGACCGGCGCAAACGTCGTCTTTTGTCGAAAGAACGTTGGAACCGGTCGCAACCACTTCTGCCCCTGCCGAACGAAGCACCAACGCAAGATATGCGGTTTTCGCCTCGAGATGGATAGAAAGCGAGATTTTTTTGCCTTTCAACGGTTGTTCTTTAATAAACTTTTGTTCAAGCTGCGAAAGAACCGGCATAAAATCTTTAACCCATTCTATCTTTCTTATCCCCTCGTCTGCGAGTGATTTGTCACGAATAATGCTCATTTTAAAAATTCTCCTATAGTTTTTTATAATCTTTACATTGTGGTAAAACTAATATGAATAATCTGTAGGGCGGATATCATAGTTTTATCCTTCCAAGGCATTTTAACAACTCCTTTTGTCGTCATTCTCTTGCCTTTTAATTTATCATAAAACTGTTTACTATGTCTCTACATCAATTGTTTACTATGTTACTACACTGTACAAACGCCAACTTTAGTTGGCTTTTTATCCACCCGTTCCAATATAAACTTGAACGTGCAAAAAGACCATAGACCAATCGCTCTGCTTCCGTCTTTGCCGTTAAGATACCACAACAGCAAAAAATGCAATTGAAGCAACTAATAGCGGGCGGATAGTATTCGCCCCTACGTCCAGCATTTATGGCGTGGTTTGGGTGATGAGTGCGGCAAGAGCAGAGCCCTTGCCCTACGGTTTGTTTGTTGCGGTTTGGCTTGGCGACTGAGACGGACGACCACAGGTCGACCCTACGTTCCATCATTTTATGGAAAGGTCAAAAATCGAAAATTTTATTCAAATACCGCCACGAAGTGGCGCACCTACACTCCTAACTCCTAACTCCTAACTCCTCATTAACTAACGATTGACAAACTTCTCCGCCATAAGCACAAGTGTTTGTGTTTTGCCGTCG
>CAYJJR010000120.1:0-5431 GCA_964370565.1 uncultured Oscillospiraceae bacterium
ATCTTAACATCAAACTCTCACATGTTTTTAAAATATACATAGTATATAGTGCTTTAAACAACAAGCTTTAATATTGCTTAATAAAAGGAGAACGGCGTTGGAAAACCTTTTTCTAATGTTTGAAAGCCCTATTGCTATGGTTATAATCGGAACTTTAATAGGGTTTATACCAAACTATTTTTCAAACAAACAAAACAACAAACATTCTAACAAGATGTATATACGCGAAAAAAACCACGAAGCATACCTTGAATTTTTAATACTGAATAAAAAAATAGACACGTTTAATCTTTTATACCAATACGGAAAACAAGAGGAGGTACTAAAGATGAGCGAGGAAATTTTCGCCCTTAAAGAGGTTGTCGAAAGTAAGATAGATCTATATTTTAATGATGATATCCGAAAAATTTCATCGAAACTTTTTTTCATGATATCTCCTAAAACCAAAAAGGAAGCAAAAGAATATCACAAAAAAGGAAAAATTCTTATCGAACAAGCAAGGGTTTTAATGCGAAACAACCTTGGAATTGAGGAATAGCAAAAAAAACAGGGGATTTTCGCCCCCTGCATTTAAAATCATCATTAATTGTTGTCATTCAATGCTGTCGAAATACTGTTCGGTACTCATTCCGTCTCTCGGAAGTTTCGATTTAAAACCCTCTATAAAAGCGGCGAACTCTTCCCCCTCTAAATTGTTGGGGTCGGCTTTTTCAACCTCAGAGGCCAAGATTTTGTTTCGCCTGTCGTTAATATAAACGTCCATAAATTGCAAAAAATCAACAAGTTCCGGCGAACTGATATCCATAATCGTTCCGTTTACGCTCGTCGAATGGTACGCTAGTATGTCATTATAGTTTGTTATAACCGAGATGTTTTCGGGGTGGGGGAATTCAGAAAGTTCGTCGGAAAAAAGCATGTTAAGTTCTTTGCCCTCCATAAATTCATCAACAACGTCGGGGTATAGTTCCGTTATGTTTTGATAGGCGGTTTCGTTATCCTCGAACTGTGCGACAAGATAATATGTTTCCCCTTTTATCACAATCGACGGCTCAACAAGGGGCGACAGCGAATTCAAAAATTCATTGTCAAAAACGCTTGTCCTATTCTGCGGTATGTTATCGTAGAATTCGTCTAACCGCGGGTCGTTTTTATGTATGCCCGGTTCCATTAGTTCCGGCGAAAGCGTTGGCGCGACATACGGCTCGGAAAGTCTAGGCCCCTCGTTATACGTCATGGGGTATTTCGGCATGTCGTCGCCGTTGCTTTCCGCTTGCTGTTCAGGGGGTGTTTGTTGCGGGTCGGTCGGTTCGGTCGGTTCGCTGTAGCAACCGACGAGAACAAGCGAGGTTATTAATAAAATGATAGAGAGCAAATAAAACTTTTTCATAGATAAAACCATCCTTTATTTAATTCGTAATTCGTAATGCGTAATTCGTAATTATGGTTCGCCCGTCGGGGCGAATTGACGGTATTTACGCCGTTATTTGAATGACAAAGATTTATAGATTTTACCGCATAGTCAAAATATGCGGTCGTAGTGTTTTGTGTCATCTAAAAGTTTACATGCGCACTTTTTCGTTTGTCCTCTCAGTCAATCTCGGATTGACTGAGAGGGTTATTTGTAAAGTTTTGATTGACACAAGATACTACATCCACCGTTTGGGGCATGGTTCGGGTGATGAGTGTGGCAAGAGCAGAGCCCTTGCCCTACATCCGCCTGTTTAAAGCCAACGGTAAAACCTCAAAATTTTGTCATTTTAATTGCGCCGTAAGGCGCACCAACACTCCTCACTCCTAACTCCTAACTCCTAACTCCACATTAAAATCCGCCACGAAGTGGCGCACCAACACTATTAACTATTAATTATTAACTATTAACTAACTCAAACTTTCCCTCAACTCATCAATCGTTGTCTCGCTTGATTTTTGGTTATCCGTCGTTCTAAGCATTGTATCGCTCTCTTGATAGTATCTGAAAAGTCCCGAAAACTCCGTTCCCGTGACGTAATAGTATCCCGAAACTTCGTCGTAGTTTAAAAACAAAACCAACTCCTCGCCGGCGCGCACCGATTGAAGCCCCGGTACCACATGTTCGACAAAATCCGTCGGCTTGTATTCCGTCGTATTTAATTCAAAACGGACTTGTTCCATCGACAACAGATGTTCATTTTGTGCTTTATAAAACTCGTTGGCGTTGATATAAGCGCCATGTATTTGAACCAAAAGCGGTTGAGAAAAATTGCCCTTTAAAACCTCTTTTTCGGTAAACGTAACTACAGGAACAATTCCCCCTTCATGAACCATAGGGGATATCTCGCTTGCCGTTCCTATTACAATAATTTCTGCTTGCTCAGAAAGTTCCTCTATATCCTCGTATATAACCGCCGGCTCTACAACCGTTGAATAGCTGTGCACCACCTCGCCCGTTTGTGGCATAAACCGGTACCAATCTCTGTTTAAATAAAGAGCGGCAAAGCCATCGGCGGTTATTTTGTAGCCAATATCAACGCCAAAATTGGATTGGTCGTTTTGCGTTGGCGTTTCGCTTTGAGAAACGCTTGACGTTATAAACCCATCGAAACTGCTTTCGGGACCCAAACTTCCGCCGCTTAAAAGCTCACCCGTGTCAAAATATAGTATGCCGTCTATCATAACCATTGGGATTAGATCGCTTTGTGGCGGTTCAACCTCTGCCGTCGTTTCGTCTCCCGTTACGACGGGTTGATATTGCCCTATTGATATGCTAAACCCTTGAACCTCGTCGCCTATTTCTTTTGTTATATAGTCGTTGAGTTCTGAAATCTCGTCTATCGTAAAGTCTTGTTCGTTAACTTGGTTGATAAAGATAAATGTGCCGTCCTCGAACTGTTTCATAACTTCGATTATATCTTCGATATCGTTTGTTGCAACAGACTTGTCATATATCTGTTCGGGAGTTTTAAGGGCGTTTGTTCCGCTTAAAAGGGTGAAAAATGTTTCGCCGTCTTGGTCTTTCCATATATAAAGCTCCGCCCCTTTAAAGGTCGATATTCCAAAATCCCCCGAAAACTCATTCATTAAATTCGGCACAGAATAAACGCTATAAACAAAGTCATAGAAATCCGCTCTTTGCTCGTCCTCTTCAAAGAAAACGTTGCTTTCGTTTCGGTAGAATGTTTTTGAACTGCTCGAACCTCTGTCGTCGGTTAGATTAAACGAAATGCCGTCGACATTTTCGATTAGCGAGAACATGACGTCGGCTTTTTTCTCGGTATCCGAAAGGTCATAGTTTGTTATTCCAACCAAAGCGCCCCCGACGTCATATGTTCCAACGATGTCTTCGGTAGCTTTTAGGTTAACGGTTAGACCATAAGGTTGCTCCGCCGTTTGTAGCGAAACCCCGTCATAAACAACGCCTTCGTCAAAGTCGAACGCCGAAACTATGTTAATAACCGCCGAGTTGTCGCCTATATATTTTGTTCTGTTGTTCCATGCCCTTTCGATATCAAACCCCAAAACAATACTGTTTAAAGTGTTTGTTATTTCACCGACTTCGGTTATAACGTAATAGCTATAGCTAGGTTTAACAAAGTTATCGAGATAAACTTCGGAAAAGTCGCCGTTAAAATTAAGGTCGTATTTTGAGTTGTCGCCAAAGTAAAGCGTTAATATGTTCTCTTTATCTCGGTTCTCGCTTAAATCTCTTGATTTTTCGGTTTTTTCAACCTCAATTTGCCCTATAAGATCCAACAATTTTTCCGTCTGCGAAGAATTTAAATCTGTCTCGTTTCCGCTAAAACTAACCGCCGACGCTGTTATATCGGATAGAAAATCTTCCGTAAGATGAACCGTTTCTGCGTCTACAAATTTAACCGCTACAACAGGATTTGAGCCGAGCGAAAAACCGACAAGCAAAACACAAACAACCGCAACAACCGATATAATCAACATCGGTTGTTTATATCTTAATATCCCTTTAACCCTGCTTTTTGTGTCGCTTTCAGAAAACGCAAGCGGAGTTAACGAGGGGAACTTTTTGTCGGTCGAGAACCTTAAAAGCGAACTTGAATATTCCGCCCTTGTGTTTTTGTCAAGCGTTTTTATAACCGCCACGTCGCACGACATCTCCATATCTTTTGCGGAAAGTCGAAACGCCAACCAAACAAGTGGGTTGAACCAATGGAGCACAAGGGAAACAAAGGCCAGTGACCTTGTTATGTGGTCAAGGCGTTTTATGTGATGTTTTTCATGTGCAATTATATATTCCCTCTCGCTTTCAAGTAGCGCAGACGGAAGAAAAATTTTCGGACTAAAAAAACCCGACACAAAAGGCGAAGGAATGTTATCCGCAAGATAGATATTATCTTTAAAATGTAACGCCCCTACAAGATTTTTGCGAAGTTTTAAATAGCCTATTAAACCGACAATCGCCATAGCAAAAACTCCGACAACCCAAACAACAGCCAAAACAAACGTTATTATCTGCAATGGGTTCACCGAAGCCCCAACCACGGGCGCCGGAAGCATAGGGCTTATCGTTATGTCAATTGTTTCAAGACCGCTTGTGATTTCGGGAACCGTTTGATATAAAATCTCGGGGGGCACGGGTTCCGGGTTAATCGGCAAAAGGCTTATTGCGCTTTCAAGGCTTATTGGGCAAAGCAGGCGAAAAAGCACCACAGCCCACAGCGCATAGGAAAAAATCTTTGGAGCTTTAAAAAGAAAAAGCCTTGCAACCAAAACGGCGATGATGACGAAACTTGCCGTTACGCTCATGTTAAAAAACGTTAAAAACAAAGTTTCAAGAGCCATTATTCGCCCTCCTTAAAACTGTCGATAAGGTTTTGTATCTCATCGATTTCGTTTTTGGAAAGTTTTTTGCTTTGCGAAAAAGCCGCAAGAAACTTCGGAAGCGAACCCGAAAATGTTTCATCAACAAACCGTTCGCTTTGGTGTGACATAAACTCTTGTTTTGAAACAATCGAACTCACCGTTCCGCTTTCGTTTTTAAAAAGTCCTCGCTCACAAAGCCGTTTAAGCACAGTGTATGTGGTTGATTTTTTCCAGTTTAGTTGTTGCTCTGAAAGCTTAACAAGTTCGCCCGACAAAACAGGTTCGCTTTGCCAAATAATTTCGGCAAACCTCATTTCAATTTCCCCCAAACGATATTCTGCCATAATCTACCCTCCGTAAATCGTTTTGATCACTCTATGTCTACATTGCGTAGACTGAATTTCGTCAAGTCTACCACACGTAGACCAGATTTGTCAACCCTCAACACAATATGTTTTCAAAACGGAAACAAATCAAAACTTGATAAAAACCGCCCTATAATGTACAATATAAAAGAAAAAAATATATTCATCTAATATAAATAATCTTTACCTGCGGTAAAGATTTGGGAAATACTCCTTGTCGAACTTCGTTCGCCATTTTGCACTGTTCGTGCAAA
>CAYJJR010000121.1:0-5413 GCA_964370565.1 uncultured Oscillospiraceae bacterium
AAAAGTTCAACCTAACGTCGATTATCGCGTCTCGTGACATCGAGATAAAACATCTACTCGACAGCTTGTCGGTCACCGCCCTTCCCGAGATGAACGGAAGAATAGCGGATGTCGGAACGGGCGCGGGGTTTCCGGGCGCGATAATAGCTATGGTAAAGCCTTCAAGCTTTGTCACAATGATAGACGCAACACAAAAAAAATTAGGATTTATTCAGGACACTCTAAACTCGGTCGACGTCAAAAACTTTGAAACTCTCCACGGTCGCGCCGAACAACTTTCAAGACAAAAAGAATACCGCGAAACGTTTGACGTCGTGACGGCAAGGGCAGTTGCAAACTTAAGTTCGCTTGCGGAATACTGTCTGCCGCTTGTTAAAGTAGGCGGATATTTCATAGCTATGAAAGGAAGCGAAGCAGACGCCGAACTACTTAAAGCCGAAACCGCCATAAAAAAACTCGGCGGCGAACTAAGCTACTTTAAAAAGCTTGTGCTCCCCGACGACCAAACGCGCTTTCTTTTGGTTATAAAAAAGATTTCGCAAACCTCGACAAAATTCCCGAGAAACTCAAAAAACATTACCAAAAACCCCCTCGAATAACTCACATTAACGCGAAAACCACAATATATTGTAGATAACTTTTTCTTTTCTTCTACCTGTAGTTGTGTTACAATTATTTACAACAGCAAGCACACGATATAGACGAAAGGAATAAAACTCAATGTTTAACCGAAACCGCTTAAAAGTTAGATACCTTTCCCCCGGCGAAATAAAGGTAGGCAACGTTTTTTCCGTTCGCCTTTCGGACAAAGAAGCGATGAAAAGGTTGTGCGACAGCATAAAGAAAAACGGAATTGTCCAACCTGTTATTGTGTGCAAACAAAAAACAGGCTATCACATAGTTTCGGGTCAGCGAAGGGTTCGAGCCGCTAAACTTTTAAATCTTGTTGAAATCCCCTGTCTCGTGCTACCAAAACATAACTATGCTTGCGAGGCCGTGATGTCGCTTGTGGAAAATCTTGAGCGAGAGCCGTTACATTTTTTTGAACAGGCATTTATTATGAAAGAGGCTTTGGTAAACAACGAAACCGACAGACTTGAGATGTCGGAAAAACTTATGCTAAGCTCGTATGAATTGCGCGAAAAACTTAAACTTTGCAGTTTAAGCGAACGCGAGGTTATGTTGGCTATCGAAAACAAATTAAAAGAACGCCACATATCATCGGTTTTACAGATACCGCCCGAACAAAGAGAAGCTTTAATAAACGAAATATCAATTAAACAACTTGACATAGAAGCCACCGAAAAAAGGGTTCGGGAACTTTTGGAACTTCATTATATCGGCGAGTCAAAAAAACAGATAGTTGTCAAAGACATACGCCTCTTTTTGAACACCGTCGGGCGCGCCGTCGAGGTTATGAACGAAGCCGGAATTTCGGCGTCGACCACCAAACAAGAGTTTGAAGACAGCGTTGTGTACACCGTCACGATACCAAAAGCACAAGCCGCGCCAATAGAAGCACAAAAGCAAAACGCATAGCCCGTCCTTCCGGACTATATATACATAAAAATCCACAAGGCAAAAAACAAAACAAGGCACATTGGGGTCAGCCACCCGATGTACTTTGTTTTGTTTTTTATTGTTTTATAGTTTTTAAAAAAAGTTTTTTCTATTCGTTCTTCAAAAGATTGTCGAGGTTTTTTGAAAAACTCGGTATAAAGTGTTTTAAAAAATATCTTGTCTCGGGAAGTTCGCTTTGCTCAAGAAGTTTCAAGGTCGCTTGCTTCGCGCTTAAAAACTCGGTGTTTCCGCTTTGTTCTTCTTCGATACATTTAACTAACGCCGAAATTTTATCCGCCGATTTTAAAATAGCTTTTTCTCGTTCGTTAAGCTGTGCGCAAGACATTATCTGTTTAACCTCGCCTTTTATCTCGTCGGGCAACATGTCGGATATAGCCTCGACCGCCTCTTGTTCAACCGCCTTATATTCCCTTTTGAGTGTTTCGTTTCGATATTTAATCGGGGTCGGAAGGTCGCCCGTCATCGTTTCGCTTAAATCGTGGTAGAGCGCCGCCGTCGCTATCCTTTCGGGGGACAGCTCGGCACAAAAGATTTCTTTTGCAATCAACCCCAAAATATGTGCCGTTGTCGCGGTGAACAACGAATGTTCCGCCAGCGACTCGCTTCTTGTGTTGCGCATAAGTCCCCAACGATAGATATAATTCATCCTCGCGATAAGCGCCGAAAATCCGTATTCCGTCATGTTTTTTCAACTCCTTTTTCTGAACAAAATGCTAGTGTCCTGTTTTCCAATACATAAGATTGTTTTCAAATTCAAAACAAACCGCGTCTTTTCTTGCAAGATACCCAAGATACGATTTAATTGAAAACCCAATCAAAAAACGTTGATTGATATCAATTGTTATGTCGTTTTTCTCGAAAATCTCTTGAACAAGTTGATCGAAAGTTTTTTTCGTTTTAAGTATGTTTAATATATCGTTTTCGATGTTTTTAAGTTGGTAGCAGTTAATGTCACAAAGCGTTTGCACGTCGCTTACCGTTTCGATGTGTGAGCCGACAAAATACTCTGACGTGTCGTTTTTTAAAGCTTCAAGTGTCTCAAACTGCCTTTCCACATCAACGATAAACGGAATTTTATATTTGACTATCGTCGTTTCGGAAAGAAGCGCGTCCCCTATATAAAACACGTTGTCGGGGGTTTTAACCCCAATCATAGCTATCGAATGTCCCGGAAGGGGAACAAGTTCAAAACCGTTTGGAAGTTCCAAAGTCGAGATGTCCTCGACATCGCTGTTTGGAGCCATTATAAATTTGTTGCAAAGTTGTTTTGGAGGAAACCCGCCAAAGACATAGATAGGCTCAAATAACGTGTTGCTTGAAATTGCCGCTTCTTCGCGCGAAGAATAATTCTTGCAACCGGTTCTTGAAGCAATTACGGCGTTTCCGCCAATATGGTCGGCGTGGGAATGGGTATTGATTACAAACCGAACGGTAAGGCCGTTTTGTTCAAGCGTTTTAAGTATCTTTTTTCCTGCGTCTTTGTCGTTTCCGCTGTCGATTAAAAGGCAACTTTTATCCTCAAAGATATAAACGCCCACTTTAGACGGCATGTTAATATATCCCGAATTTCCTTTAACGATAACAAGTTCATACATAAATTATAAATACCCTTTCGTTTGTTAATAATACTACCGTGTTTATTTTTTTCTTTTAGACGCAAGATATATAGCCAAAACCGAAAGGTCGCCCGGGTTTACCCCGCTTATTCTTAAAGCTTGTCCGAAAGTTTTTGGGCGAACGGCCAAAAGTTTATCCCTCGCTTCAAGCGAAAGCCCCAAAACCTCGTTATAGTCTATGTCGTTTGGAATTGGCTTTTCATCCTGTTTAATTTGGCGTTCGATAAGTTTTTGTTGACGTTTTATATATCCCTCATACCGCGCGTGTATCGCGGCTTTTTCGGTTATATAAATCGGCGGTTTGTCGGAACATTTGTCGAAATCGGCAATGTCTTTCGGTGAAATTTCCGGCCTTCTAAACAACGCTTCAAGGGTAATTCCGGTTTTAATCGGTTCGCTGTTTTTTGCCGTTAAAACGGCGTTAAGGTCGTCGCTCGGAGGCAAAACCGTCTTTTTAATTCGTTCTTTTTCGCTTTCAAGCATAGCCTTGTTTTCAAGATATCTGCTATATCTTTCGTCGTCCAAAAGCCCAATATTTCGGCCAATTTCGCAAAGCCGCTCGTCGGCGTTGTCTTGGCGAAGAACAAGCCTGTGTTCGCTTCGCGACGTCATCATTCGGTATGGATCCATAACCCCTTTTGTCACAAGGTCGTCTATAAGCGTTCCGATATAACTGCTGCTTCTCGACAGGGTAAACGGCCTTTCTCCTTTAGCAAAGCTCGCGGCGTTAATTCCGGCTATTAGCCCTTGCGCAGCCGCTTCTTCGTATCCCGATGTTCCGCAAAACTGCCCCGCTCCGAAAAGCCCCGTCACCGACTTAACCGCAAGCGAGCTGTCAAGGCTTAGCGGATCGATACAGTCATATTCAATAGCGTACGCGGGGCGCATTATCTCGACGTTTTCAAGGCCTTTGATAGTCTTGTAAAATTCGTATTGAACGTCTAAAGGCAAGGAACTGCTCATGCCCTGAAGATACATCTCGTCGGTGCTTTCGCCACACGGCTCGATAAAAAGCGAATGACGCGGTTTTTCGGGGAAACGTACAACTTTGTCCTCGATAGACGGGCAGTATCTGGGGCCTATGCCCTCTATCTTCCCTCCGTATAATGGTGAGCGACTGAGGTTTTCCGTGATAACTTGGTGGGTTTTTTCGTTGGTATGTGTGATGTGACAAGCTATCTTGTTTTGTGGTTTTTCGTTGTTTATAAAGCAAAAATTAAGCTCGGTTTCGTCGGGCGGTTGTTTTTCTATCGCGCTAAAATCTATGCTTCTTTTGTGTACCCTTGCCGGAGTACCGGTCTTAAACCGTCTTATCGGAAGCCCTAATTGTTCAAGGCTTTTTGTCAGTTGTGTTGCGGCAACTACCCCGTCGGGGCCGCTTATTTTTTCAAAACTTCCGACAAATATCTTGCCGCCGAGATACGTTCCGGTTGCAACAACGACGGCTTTTGCAAGGTATGTTCCGCCAAGCGACGTTTTAATCCCAACGACCGTTTTGGTTTGGTCGTTTGTCTCATATAAAATCTCGACAACTTCATCTTGTATAACAAAAAGATTTTCCGTTTGTTCAAGTACCGATTTCATATATGAACAATATTTCATACGGTCAATTTGCGAACGAAGCGAATGAACCGCCGCCCCTTTTGTCGCGTTAAGCATACGCGTTTGAATCTTTGTTTCGTCGGCAGCTTTTGCCATCTGGCCGCCTAGAGCGTCGATCTCAAAAACAAGGTGGCTTTTCGCCGTTCCACCAATCGACGGGTTACACGGCATGTTTCCTATAGCGTCTAGCGAGATAGTAAACACCGCTGTTTTCGCTTTAAGCCGTGCCGAACAAAGCGCAGCTTCAATTCCGGCATGCCCCGCCCCGATAACCACAACGTCAAAACTTTCTAAAACTTTTTCGTTCAAATAACTTTGCATATAATAAAATTGTTCCTTTCAATAAAACAGCATATCAAAAAAGGTGCACCCTCAAAAATATTGCATAAAATCGTAATAGAGTTTGTAGGGGATGGCGTCCTCGACATCCCGTTTTTAGAGGATTCGTGGTGATTTATCGGGTCGTCGGGGACGCCGACCCCTACATTCCACCAATTATGTTTGTGCATTTTGACAAAACTCAATTTTGCTATAGGGGTTTTTCGACAGTCTGCAATATAAATAATCCTGCGGATTATTTATATTAGATGAAGTTCATATTAACAAAAAAGCAT
>CAYJJR010000122.1:0-5110 GCA_964370565.1 uncultured Oscillospiraceae bacterium
CGAGAGGCAACGAAACATCAAGGTTTTTAAGGTTGTTCAACGTCGCGTTTTTAATTACGAGGTTGTTGCCGTTCCCCTGTCTTCTCTCTTTCGGAATGTCGATAGTTTTTTTTCCCGAAAGATACTGTCCCGTTATTGATTTTTTGTTTTTAAGGATATCGGAAACCGTTCCTGCCGCCACGATCTCGCCGCCATGTATTCCGGCTTTTGGTCCGACGTCGACGACGTAATCCGCCGCTCTAATCGTCTCTTCGTCGTGTTCTACGACTATGAGCGTGTTACCTATGTCGCGAAGTCGCTCAAGCGTTGCTATCAATTTTTGGTTGTCGCGTTGGTGAAGTCCGATGCTAGGCTCGTCCAAAATATAAAGCACCCCGACAAGCGACGAGCCTATCTGGGTCGCAAGCCTAATCCTTTGGCTTTCACCACCCGAAAGCGTCGTAGCGCTTCGTGAAAGCGAAAGATAGTCAAGCCCTACGTTGTGTAAAAACCCAAGACGTTCTTTAATCTCTTTTAATATTCTCTCGCCGATAAGTTGTTCGCGTTCCGAAAGATTTAAACTTTCAATAAAGTTCAAAAGATCTATAACCGACATGTCGGTTATGTCCATTATATTTTTATCCGCAACGGTAACGGCAAGCGAGGTCGGTTTAAGACGTTTTCCGCCACAATCGGGACAATCAACCGCGCTCATATATGCCGCAAGTTCGTCGCGCATCCAATCGCTTGTTGTCTCTTTGAAACGTCGTTCGAGATTGTTAACAATTCCCTCAAACGCGCCGTTGTACATTCCGTAACCAAAATCATTCTCACGATACAGTTCGAGTTTTTCGTTTTTTGTTCCGAACAAGATAGCGTCAACGGCTTGTTTCGGAAGTTTTTTAATCGGTTCATCAACTGAAAAGTTGTATTTTTTCGCAAGAGCGTCTATATACATCATTGCAATCGAACCTTCGCTATAGTTCCATCCGCTCGCCCGTAAACCGCCTTCGCGTATCGAAAGGTTTTTGTTTGGCATCAAAAGATTTGGGTCGATCTTCATGAACGTTCCAAGGCCGGTACATTTTTCGCACGCACCGAACGGATTGTTAAACGAGAACATTCTCGGCGAAAGTTCCTCGATGCTTATACCATGTTCGGGGCAAGCGTAGCTTTGCGAAAACATCATGTCTTCTCCGTCTATGACAGACAGGATAATCATGCCGCCCGAAAGCGCCACTGCGGTTTCAATTGAATCGGAAAGACGGCTGTCTATTTCGTCGTTCATTACAAGACGGTCGACAACTATCTCAATAGTATGTTTATAGTTTTTATCAAGCTTTGGTTTTTCGGACAAGTCATATATGCTTCCATCGATTCTCGCCCTTGCAAACCCCGATTTTTCTGCCGCCTCCAAATCTTTTTGGAATGTTCCTTTTTTTCCTCTTGCAATCGGTGCCAGCACCATAAACTTTGTGGCTTTTGGAAGTTTCTTGACGATATCAACAATCTGGTCTACCGTTTGTTGTTTAATCTCGCGGTTGCAAATCGGACAATGCGGAACACCTATTCGCGCATATAAAAGACGAAGATAATCATATATCTCGGTCACCGTTCCGACGGTTGAACGCGGGTTTTTCGAGGTTGTTTTTTGGTCAATCGAGATTGCCGGAGAAAGTCCCTCTATATAATCGACATCGGGTTTTTCCATCTGTCCTAAAAACATTCGAGCATACGACGAAAGACTTTCGATATATCTGCGTTGACCGTCGGCATAGATTGTATCGAACGCAAGCGACGATTTGCCTGAACCCGAAAGCCCGGTCATTACAATCAATTTATCTCGTGGTAAAGTTATATCGATATTTTTAAGGTTGTGTTCCCTTGCACCTTTAATTACAATTTCGTTTTTTGACAATTTAGTACCTCTTTAAAAATAGTTGATGGTTAGTTAGGAATAAACAATTCATAATTCATAATTCGTAATTCGTAATTCGTAATTCGTAATTTATGTTCGCCACTTTGTGGCGAGATTTTGAATAAAATTTTGTGGTGTTGTTGTTTTTTAGTATATTCCGAAAGGAAAGTGATGAAGTCAAGGAATTCATAGTTCGTAATTGCGGAAAATTAAATAGATATCTTAACGGTTTTGCGCTGTTAGGTCAAAATCAAAGCGACCAAACCCCAGTATTTAACTATTCCAAAACCCTTGTCATTTAAATTGCGGCGTAAGCCGCACCTTAATTACGCATTACGCATTACGAATTACGCATTACGCATTACGAATTACGAATTACGCATTACGCATTACTAACAATTCTCTATCTTGATTTTTTCAGTTTCTCAATCTTATCCCTAAGTGTTGCGGCATATTCAAACTCAAGAAGTGTTGCGGCGTTTTTCATCTCTTTTGTGAGACGTTTAATAAGGTCTTCGCGCTCTGCTCGTGTAAGCTTTTTCTTTTCGGTGTTTTCGGTGTCTTTAGACGAAATCTCGAGAATGTCGCGAACCTCTTTAACTATGGTTTTTGGGACAATACCATGTTTTTCGTTATACTCTGTTTGGAGTTTTCTTCTTCTTTCGGTCTCGTTTATAGCCCGCTCCATCGAGCCGGTTACGCTGTCGGCATACATGATAACTTCGCCCGAAGCGTTTCGAGCCGCGCGCCCTATCGTTTGGATAAGCGAAGTTTCGGAACGCAAAAAACCTTCTTTGTCTGCGTCGAGTATCGCAACCAACGAAACTTCCGGTATGTCCAGACCCTCTCGCAAAAGGTTAATTCCGACTAGAACATCAAATTCACCCAAACGAAGATCTCGGATTATCTCCATTCTCTCAATTGTATCTATGTCATAGTGGAGATACCTAACTTTAACGTCGTGTTCCGTTAAAAAGTCGGTAAGATTTTCCGCCATTTTCTTGGTAAGCGTTGTAATTAACACGCGCTCTTTTTTATCGACACGTGTGTTAATCTCGGACAACAGATCGTCAATCTGTCCTTCGGTCGGTTTAACGATAATTTTCGGGTCAACCAGCCCCGTTGGTCGAATAATCTGCTCGACCGTTTTTTGAGAATGTTCCTTTTCAAACGGCCCGGGCGTTGCACTTGTGTAGATAACTTGATTAATCTTATTATAAAACTCGTCAAACATAAGCGGACGGTTGTCAAACGCCGATGGAAGCCGAAATCCGAAGTCGACAAGGTTTTTCTTTCGCGCAAAATCTCCGCCATACATTCCCCGAACTTGTGGCAACATTACGTGGCTTTCGTCTACAAAGATCAAGAAATCTTCCGGAAAATAGTCAAGAAGCGTAAACGGCAAACACCCCGGCTCCCTACCACCCAGAACCCTTGAATAGTTTTCAATCCCCTTGCACATTCCGATTTCCGCTAGCATCTCGATATCATACATAGTGCGTTGAGCAATTCTTTGCGCCTCGATAAGTTTTTTGTTTTCGGTGAAATACTTAACCCTCTCGTCCATCTCCTCGCGCAAAACTTCAAGCTTATCTATAAGGGTCTGTCTTGGAATGATATAATGCGAAGCGGGGTAGATTGCGACGTGGTTCAACCCCTTTGCGCCCTGTTCCGAAATCACATGGACCTCGCTTATCTTTTCGATAGTGTCTCCGAAAAACTCGACTCGAATGGCCGTGTCGGTGTGATAGGCAGGGTATATCTCAACGACATCTCCGCGAACGCGAAACTTGTTGCGTTCAAACCCTATGTCGTTGCGCTCATATTGAATTTCAACAAGACGCCTTAGCAAAACGTCTCGTTTTATTTCCATGCCCGGACGTAGCGAAACAATCATGTTTCGGTAGTCTATCGGGTTTCCAAGCGTGTATATACAGCTTACACTTGCCACAATTATAACATCGCGCCTTTCGGAAAGCGAGGCAGTTGCGGAATGGCGAAGTTTGTCTATCTCGTCGTTTATCGCGCTGTCTTTTTCTATATAAGTGTCGGTGTTTGGAATGTACGCCTCGGGTTGGTAATAGTCATAGTACGACACAAAATACTCGACGGCGTTTTCGGGGAAAAGCTGTTTAAATTCGCTGCAAAGTTGCGCCGCTAGCGTCTTGTTGTGCGCTAGCACCAACGTCGGGCGGTTTGTTTTGGCAATTATGTTTGCCATTGTAAACGTCTTTCCCGAACCGGTTATGCCCATAAGCGTTTGTTCTCGAACGCCTGACTCAACCCCCTCGACAAGCTTTTCAATAGCCGCCGGTTGGTCTCCCGTTGGTTTATATTCCGAAACCAGTTTAAAATCCATCTATTAAAATTCAATCCTTTTTATTGTAAATATATTATTAACACATTAAGCCCAAAAAATAAGCACAGGTTTTTGCACCCATACCAAAACAAATATATGTTTGTTTCTATTATATCATATTTAATTTTTATTTCAACAGCGTTGGTTGTTATTTAAATGTTAATTTTTCACCAACATAAACACATTTAAGAAAAACTTACATTCAAAAACAAAATTTACAACTAAGTTGCAAAAAATTTAATTTCTGTAATATTTTACAAGAATTAGATTGTAATTTTAAACAAGTTGCGAAATTTGACGAATATTGTCGAAAAATCTTGTTTTGTTGTTAAATTTATGTTAAATTTGGATTAACAAATGGCATTTGTTGTTTAATTCGACGGCAAAACCTCCTTATTAAACTTCACGCTGTTCAGACATCATTTCAAGATTACAGTAACAATTTTACAAATCAACTATAACCGCTTTGTAATATATGTGTTGTGCTTTGTTTTAGAAAAGCAGATTCTAAATCTTGAACAAAATGCCAAAAAATTTTTTCGACAAGAAGGAGTTTCAATATGTTTACCCGAATAAAAAAGTTGATGTTCGCTGTGCTATTGATTTGTTTGCTCGCTGTTTTGTTTTGCAATACGGTGGTAGCTTCTGTCGAACCAGATGGCGCGTCAACACCCTCGACAACAACACAAGAGACGTTACCCATTGTCCATGAGCCACAGCCGACACCCGTTTCTTTTGATTACAACCAGCCTATAAAGGTTGGATATTATTATTCCTATAATGATTTCATTGAAGATTTGGGCAGCCCTAATAAAAAAGGTTTTGGCTATGATGTATTTCAAAAAATCGAAGAG
>CAYJJR010000123.1:0-5068 GCA_964370565.1 uncultured Oscillospiraceae bacterium
GAAGTTTTTGGAAATGACCCTCGTATATTTCAAACCACAATAAAAGAGATATTTCAAAAAGATGGCGTTATATCCTCGGTTTTGACGGTTGGAGTTGAGTTTAAAGACGGGAAACTATGCGAAATCAAAGGCAGCGAAAAGACGCTTAAGGCTGATATGCTTTTGATAGCCGCCGGTTTCGTCGGGTTTGAAGATTACATCGTTGGAAAAACAAAGATACCTACAAAAAAAGATTTAAGCTATCAAACGGACATCGACAATGTTTTTGCGTGTGGAGACATGAAACGCGGACAGTCGCTTGTTGTTTGGGCAATATCAGACGGTATTAAATGCGCCGGTCAAGTGGACAGTTTTTTGACGGGGTGCTGAGAATTTATTTGACTTTAAGTCTATTCGAGAGAAAACATAATCTAGACAAATCAAAAATCCGAACCGACAACCGACAGGGAACACCTGTCTATGTTGGTTCGGATTTGTCTATTAGTGCGCAAAATGCGCAAAGCGCGTAAAGTGCACAAAATGCACAAAAGAAAACACATCGTCGTTTTTACGAGTTTTTCCGAAATAGGCATATTTTTCAATCGGTCTTTCATATAGTTTTTAAAAAAGCTAAAAGGATTTTAAAACTTTATGGATAAAAAAAAACACATTATTTTTTTCAAAATAATAGCGCTTGTTCTGTTTATATCTATTGGAATAGGTGGTTTTGTGTTGAGCTGTATAAACAATCCTGAAAAATGGCTCTCGTATCTTACAATTATCGGAACGGGGACAAACGTTCCATATGCGTCGCTTGTTTCAACCAAACAAACGCTTGAACAACAAAACAATTCTTCGATGACCTACAGTTCTCAAGGCGAAAAGGCAAACGACAACGATCTTTCGGTCTACAACCCCGAACACGGTTATGTTATAGAACAGATTGAACAGCTTAAACCCACAGAAGAAATGGTAGACAACAACTCGTCTTTTTTTGCAGACACCGAGACCGCCGACGCGCTTATTCCGATTGGACAGCGCAAGCCGTCGCTTGAACTTTCGCTTAACGTCACACAGGAAAGCGAACATTATTTGAAGTATGGCGATGGAATAACGCTTAACAACACGTCGATAGAAAACGACCAGGCAAAACAACAGCTTGAACAAGCGCCGTCTTTCACGATTGAGCTTAATTCAAACGAACCACAGGTTCTAATTTTTCACACCCACACAACCGAAAGTTTTGACAGGTTTGACGCGGAGTATTACGACATAAATTATCCGTCGCGTTCGACCGACAGCAAAAATAACATCGTTAAAATAGGGGAGACGATAACAAATGTTCTTAATTCAAACGGCATAAACACAGTACACGCGACAGAATACCACGACTATCCGACGTTTGAGGGAGCGTATTATCGAAGCGCCGACACCGTTACGAAATATCTCGAACTCTACCCGTCGATTAAAGTGGTGCTCGACGTACACAGGGACGGCCTAGAACGCGAGGACGGAACAAGGCTTAAACCGCTTGTGACTATCGACGGAAAAAAGATAGCCCAGATTATGCTTGTGTGTAACGCCGACGACGGAACGGGCTACCATCCCGATTTTTACGAAAACTTCCGTCTTGCCGCGCGGATACAAAGCGACATGGAAACGCTTTTCCCCGGAATAACAAGGCCGATTTTGTTTGACTATCGCGATTATAACCAGTTTATGCATCCCGGAATGTTGCTTGTCGAGGTAGGCTCCCACGGAAATTCGCTTGAACAAGCCGTGCTTTCGGCGGCATGTTTTGGAACGGCGCTTTCGCAAACGCTTTTGAAACTTTCCTAGAACTTAGAACGGATCTAGTCATTTATAATATTGTTAATAGCCAACCGAATATCTGCGGCTATACAAACCGAACGAGGTTCAATCTCTTTTGGACAGGTTGCATCTTCAAGATTAATTGTCACATAATTTGCGTTTTGATTCTGATAAACCATCTGCCAAAAAGGAATTTTAATAATCGTGGGCGTATTATACCCAACGCCAAGTTCAATAAACAAAACTTTTTTACCGTTTGTCTTTGACAAAAATTCTTGGTATCGCTTGGCGGCTTTGTGCCAACCGTCGGTCTCGACAAATGTTCCGTCTTTTCTAAGGTTGGTTGTCATCTCGGCGCCACATTCGGGACAGGTTGGAACAAGTTCGGTTGGGATTTTAAAATCCTTTTGTTGTTCGATCATTTTGGTGACAACGTCAAAATTATCATAGGTTTTGTTATGACAAGGTTTTGAACATTGGAAAAGACCATAGTCGCCTTGGGTATAAAACAGGCGGTTTTTATCAAAACCGTTGCGCGTAAAAAGCATGTCGACGTTTGTTGTTATTACGAAATAATCTTTTTCTCGTACAAGCGAGAAAAGATCTTGGTATAACGAGTTGTCCGATTTTTCATAACGGTTGCAATGTATGTGGCGGCTCCAATATGCCCAATGTTCTTCTATAGTTTTATGGTTGTAAAACGCCGCCGAATACATGTCGGGAAGATTGTACCTTTCAATGAAATCGGAAAACAGCGACGTAAACCGTTCGCCGGAATACGAAAGCCCGGCAGAGGCCGAAAGTCCGGCGCCGGCGCCGACAACGACGAAGTCACAGCTTTTTAAAAGCTCGTTTACTTTTGTGTTTTTTTGTGAAAAGTTCTCGGTGTTCGAGATGGTTGATTTTTTATTAAACATTGCGTTGTCCTTTGTTGCCGGGGTTGTTTAGTAGTTTGTTGTAAATTTCAAAGTCTTTATCAGTGAAAACATTGAAAACCACTTTTATATTATTATGGTTGTTTTGTAAAAATGAAGACACGGTTTTAACCGCTATCTCGGCAGCTTCCTGTGCCGGAAAACAAAAAACCCCTGTCGAGATACAGCAAAAAGCTATTGATTTTATGTTGTTTTCAACCGCTAGTTGTAAACAAGATTTGTAGCAAGAAGATAAAAGATGTCTGTCGTTTTGCGCGACGTTACCCGATATGATAGGACCTACCGTGTGTAACACATATCTGCTTGGAAGATTATATGCCGGCGTAATCTTCGCTTTGCCCGTTTGTTCCTCGTGTCCTTGTTTTTGCATAAGCTCGTTACAAGCTAACCTTAGTTGCACGCCCGAAAGGGAGTGGATAATGTTGTCTATGCAACTGTGGAGCGGGGAAAAACACCCGAGAAGCGCAGAATTTGCCGCGTTTACTATCGCGTCTATTTTAAGCGTTGTAATGTCGCCTTGCCAAAGAAAAAGACTTTCGCTTAAATTAGTCGGACAAAGTTTCTCGCTGTCAATCGTTCCGCGTGCTTCAATTTCCGATTTCAAATAAGCGTCTTGAACTTGTAAAAAGTCATCGCTTATCGGCTTGGGCGGCCGCACGTTAAACAAAGAGCGAAGTAACTTCTTTTGCTCGTCTTCAACTGTTGGTATCTCTATTTTGTTGTACTTTGGGTTTTCGTCCAGTAGAAACTTTATCAAATAAAGTCGTTGTTGTTCTCTTGTCATTTTATGTCTTTCTTAACTATGTTGGGCAAATGCAAAAATTTAAATTTGTCGCCTTGGCGACACCTTCACTATTAACTATTAACTATTAACTATCAACTATCAACTATCAACTATCAACTGCTTTTGTGCGTGGTAAGCGCCATTAAGTTTTTATTTCATATGGGTGATAGCGTCGACGGGGCAGTTTATCAAACAGTCGCCACATTCGTCGCACCTGTTTTTGTCTACAAAATAATGTTCGTCCTCTTGTTTTATAGCTAGAAAAGAACACTTTTGCTGACATACTCCGCAAGATATACATTTATCTTGGTCTATCTTTAACCCTTTATATTTTTCCCCATGTCCGCCAAAAGAAAAATATATCCTTTCGAGTTTGTTTTCTCTTGTCTTTTTTTCAAAGTCATAGTCAAACACATCGCCATATCCCGAGGTTATGCAGATTACGACCATAGCTTTGTAGATTTCATGGTCTTTTATGCAAAAGTCGAACACGGGATTGTTTTTTGCTTTAAGCTCGTCGATTGAAATTTCCTTGACTGTGCCCGTCATTCTTATTGCATAACCACCCTCAAAGATAGGAAAACCGTTTTGGTCATGTTCCACCTTTGAACTTGCCGAAAGACCACATACCGAAACATGTCCGTTGTTAATTAAATCTTTGTAAAAATCCTTTGTGTACATTGTCATAAAATAGATGCCTTGGTCGTCGTATCCGCGAAGATGTGCAATTCGAGTTTCGGGCAAACCTTGTTTTGTTACTGTTGCAAACGTCAAACACCCAACGTTGTCAAATTTTTCGTAGATCTCTTTAGTAGTCATTTTTTTTATTTCCTTTACAATTATATTTAAATGTTGACTTGACAATTCGCTTAATATCTATAATAATAGGCTTATAATTGCGTTTTGTAAAGTAAGCACTTATTTGTTGTATAGTTACTGTTTGGAAACTAACGAAATACGTGTTTAAAAATGATTGGAGAAAGCAAACAATGATAGAAATTTTACCGGCCTGCCCTGTGGAAACAACATTAACACTCATAAGTGATAAGTGGAAAATATTAATAATTAGGGATCTTCAAGACGGGACAAAGCGTTTCGGTGAACTTAAAAGGTCGGTTAGTGGAATATCGCAAAAAGTGTTGACCGCAAACCTTAGGCAGATGGAAAGCAACGGACTTGTTAACCGCAAGGTATACGCCGAAGTTCCCCCAAAGGTTGAGTATTCGTTGACCGAACTCGGAAAAAGCCTTGAACCGGTTATATCGGTTATGGCGGCTTGGGGGACAGACTATAAAAATAAAATGGCAACACTTTAAAAAATTATAGTTTAAAGTAGTTTAAATATAAATAAGCTTCTCACCTTTGGTGATAACTTCGGTGAAGCTATTGGAAATACTCCTTGCCTCGTTTCACCCGCCATTTTGCACCGATGGTGCAAAATCGTAATATTTCTTGTGTTTCAAGCTACATCTAATATAAATAATCCGTATTTGTTTTTTTAGGGAAACGTTTTTTGTCAGAAGGGTCTAACGCCCCTTTGTAAATTGTTTTGGGGCGG
>CAYJJR010000124.1:0-4944 GCA_964370565.1 uncultured Oscillospiraceae bacterium
TTATCTCATCATACGCATCTGCCGACAGCGACGCAAGGTAATAAAAATCTGCGTCACCCGTTTGGTTGTAGATATCAACGTGGCTTTTTGCAACAATGCCATCAATATTTATAAGGTTAATACTAATATAGAAAGCAAGGCCGATAAGCGCATATGCCGCAATTATCTTTAGTTTTGACTTAAATATAAACATAAGAGTTATGAAAAGTCCCGCAATTTCAAACCACAAGAATATCATCACAAGAACTCTAAGCCGCGTTAACCCAAACTCTTGATAATAGAGCATCATCTTGTAAAACGACGATCCCGCAAGCATAATGGTTAAAACGCAAAGCCCAGCCATGAAAATTTTGATAACCGAGCTTCCCGTGACTTTCGATACATAGATGCGATTTTTTGCAACTTTAATCGTTGTCAACATAACCGCAATGTTAATGAACGTAAGTATCAAAAGTTCAAAGAAACCGCGCCGTGCATATTCCGAATAGGTGTAGCCATACGGCAACTCCGTTTCTAAAAACAGATAGGTCACTTGTATGTATGCAAAAACAGAATATACAACAAGCAACATACAGTTAATCATCAAAAATATGATTAAATCTTGCGGTTCTTGTTTTTGTGTGGGTTGCGGTTTTGTGCGCGGCGGTGTCAAAACCTGTTTCTCTTTTAAGCTACCGTTGTTCAACGAAGCCGCTAACATCTCGATATGCCTTGCTTCTGTTATCTCGCTTTGGCCGGCATTAGTTTGTTTAGTTTCGCCTGTTACTTCATCTTTTACGGTTTGTTGTTCTCCTTTAACCGTTCCGGCCTCGACAGTTTTTAGCTCGCTTATCTCTATATTGTCTCTTTGTTTCTTCTCGACAAACAACATATAAAGTTGACAGAAAAAATACACGGCTATTGCTATCGCCAAAATAATCTTAAAAAAAAGTTCCACAAAAAACTCCAGATTTAGCTTTTCGAGAAAATCCTCCACCAACCGAGAAAAGATCATGTCGGCAGAACTTAGCAACGCAAGCACCACCAAAACAAGCGGTATACAAATACAAAGTCCTATGACTATCTGTCTAAAAATTATTGACTGTTTTGAAGAACCTAAAAACGTAGAGCCCATCATTTTGGCCGATGTTTTTGTGTAGTTTAGCGGCTCGAAAACTCTTGTCAAGCTTCTTGAAATAAACCCAAACCCGCCCTCTTGAATGTTTAGTTTATTTTGAAGATCCAAAAGCATCGCCGAAAACAAAACCCACATAACTATAACGTTATAAAAACTAAACATTCTGTTTGCTCTTAATGTAAACGACAACGAAATTAACACTATCGGAACAAACCACAAAAAAGCTTTTTTATTTTTCACCTGTTCAATATCTTTTAGAAAAACAAAAAGCGTTACACACGTTATCAAGATAAAAAGTGTCATTCCTATTCCGGCATACCATTCAATTGTTAGGTATACGCAAAGAAACCCAAGCGCTAGCGCAACTTTAAACAACCGCTTCATAAGTTGTTTGTTTATGTCTGTGTTTTGCATAATTAATACCATCCTTTTTGTTTAATCACTTTATGGTTAATTTTAATCATTCTACTTTTCAAATTTTTCATGTTTTTCAAGTTTTTGATATTCCAAAATCTCGCCCGGTTGACAGTCAAGAACCTCACAAAGTTTTTCAAGCGTCGAAAACCTAACCGCTTTTGCCTTGTTATTTTTCAAAATAGATAAATTCGCCTGTGTAAGGTCTATCTTTTCGGCAAGTTCCGAAAGCCCTATTTTTCGCTTGGCCATCATAACGTCAAGGTTAATTATAATTCTCATATGCTTTCCCCCTTATATCGTCATGTCGTTGTCTTGTTTGTAACTAACCGCCTTGGAAAACAAGTCTTTAATCGTCAAGCAAAAGAGCCCCGCCATTCCGAAAACCGCAATTATTATAACTGTTGCAAGGGTCGGAACAAAAAATATCTTTACCACCGCAACAAAAAATATTATAAAACAAGCTTTTCCCATATTAAGAAGATATTTAATGTTTTTTTCAACAAAAGGGTTGTTATCTAGCGTTTTGTAAATCGACATAAGATTGTAAAGAATGTAGATTGCACACGCGCCGAATATAAAAAGCACAACTGTCATAAAAGGATAATAACGAGTTTCAAGCTTTACAAATTCATAAAAATATCTTGTCCAAAACGGAATTGTGACGGTCACGGCAACCCCAAAGTAAAATATAGAATTAACCAATAATTTAGTTAGTTTTTTTAAATTATCTTGTTTTCTCATTTTAATTTTCCCTTGTTGATTTTTTTGTAGTTTAGCACACCAAAAGATGTTTGTCAATATTTTTTTATCGTTTTTCGATATTTTTTTGTTGAAAAACAAATTTGACGTTTTGTATCGAAATAAAGTATAATCAAATAAAAGTGTTTTTAAAGGTGACGAAAGGACGGTTGTAAAACCATAATGAAGTTTAATAATTTTTTATACTTTGCTAAATTCGGAGTTAAAACTATACTGTTTAAAAAGAAAGATCCTATCTTGGGGACTATTATTCTAACCGACAAATGCAACCTTTCTTGTAAACATTGTTCGGTAAACAACATAACGTCTGTCATGCACAGCTATGAAAAGGTAAAAAGCGAAATGTCTTGGCTTTATAGCTTAGGTATTCGTATCTTGTTTTTTTGTGGCGGCGAAACTTTTATGTGGAATGATGAGGGAAAAACTGTGCGCGACCTTGTTAAAGAAGCAAAAAAGATGGGTTTTTTAATTGTAAACGTTGTTACAAACGGAACATTTGAACTTAACCTTCCCGAGGCTGATCTTATTCTTTTAAGCGTCGACGGAGACAAACAACGCCACAACGATATACGCGGGGACACATACGATTTAATTATGCAAAACATCAAAAACGCGACGAGCGATAATATTTGCTTTTACATGGCAATTAATCAGATAAACAAAGACACTATTCGCGACGTTTGCATAACCGCACGCGACACAAAAAACGTTCGCGCCGTTTCGTTTAACTTCCACACCCCCTATCAAGACACAGAGCACCTAGCGCTTTCTATTTCTGAAAAACTTAAATGTTTTAAAACTATCAAAAAGATGATAGACCAGGGAGTCCCAGTGTTTAACCTTAAATCCGCGTTTCCGTACATTGCGAATAACAGTTTCCCGACGCCGTGCCATCAATGTGTCGTTATAGAAAATGGAATTATCCACACCTGTGGACGATGTATCGAGGTTTCGGGGCTTTGCAAAAACTGTGGGTATTTTTTTGTCGCAGAGTACACTTTACTTTTTAGCGGAAAGATAAAGATAATCTTGGATATGCTTTTTACCTATCTTAAATATATCTAATAAACTATTATATTGTATACATATATTTAGCCTTTACGCCTTTTAACGAATGGAGATTTAATGAGCTTTTTAACCACCGTTTCAAGAATGTGGTTGACTAAAACCACAAAACCTTTTACGTTTACAAACGAATATGACAATTCACTTGATTTCGAGCAACTTGAAAATCTGGGACTTTATGTTCACATACCGTTTTGCAAAAACATCTGTGACTTTTGTCCCTATTGCAAGGAAATTTATGACAAACAAAAAGCAAACGTTTATATCGACAGTTTAATACAAGAGATCCATCTTGTCGGAAAAGGATTGCAAAATAAAAAGATGGTAACAAGCCTTTATTTTGGCGGAGGAACTCCGGCTTTGGTTGCAAACAGGCTTTACGAAATCATTGATGCTTTAAAGCTATATTTTGAGATAACCGAAGGCATTGGGCTTGAACTCCACCCCGAAAACGTCAACACCGAGACACTTGAAACGATAAAAAAAGCCGGTGTCACAAAAATAAGCATCGGTATCCAGTCTTTTTCAAAAAAGTTCTTAGATGTTTTGGGTAGAAACCCCGCTAATATTGAAGACTTATCAAACGCTTTGAAACAAACTTCGTTTGAAACGGTGTCGATGGATTTTATATTTGCTCTTCCAAACCAAACAAAACAAGATTTAATAACCGATATCGACACGGCTTTTTCTATCGGCGCAAACCACATAGCGGTCTATCCGTTTATTGACTTTACGTTTACAAAAAGCGCGGTTAAAACGATGGACAAAAAACAAAAAAGAAAACTGCTCGACGAAATAACGCTTTACTGTCAAAGTAAAGGTTATAAAAGAGACTCTATTTGGACATTTTGCAACACCTCAAACGCAAAACGTCCAAAGTATTCCTCGATGACGCGCGATAATTTCTTGGGGTTTGGTTGTTCCGCAACCACCCTTTTAAAGAATAGTTTCAAAATCAACACGTTTTCCGTCAAGCATTATATCGAGCGCATCAACAAAAAACAACTCCCAACCTCGCTTACAATTCGTTTCACCAAAAGACAACGTATGGTTTATTTTTTGTTTTGGACGGCATATAGCACACATGTAAATCCAAAAGCCTTTGAGGAGTTTTTCGGTGTTTCGCTTAAAAGCAAATTTGGTTTTGAGATTTTTCTTGCAAAGAAACTTGGATTTATAACGGAAAAAGACGGTATATTATCGATGACGTTAAAAGGCGCGTTTTACTATCACCATTACGAAAACTACTACACACTTTCGTATATAGACAAAATGTGGTCGGTCATGCGAAAACAAGCGTTTCCAAAAGAGATAAAATTTTAGTTTTTTATAAATAATCTTTACCTGCGGTAAAGGTTTGGGAAATACTCCTTGTCGAACTTCGTTCGCCATTTTGCACTGTTCGTGCAAAAACGTAGTATTTCTTGTGTTTCAAGCTACAACTAATATAAATAATCAGAAATGCAATTTTTTTAGGGAAACGTTTTTTGTCAGAAGGGTCTAACGCCCCTTTGTAAATTGTTTTGGGGCGGGGGGAGTTTCGAATCTCCCCCTTTGTCCCCCGACACCCCCAAAACCCCCTCAAC
>CAYJJR010000125.1:0-4890 GCA_964370565.1 uncultured Oscillospiraceae bacterium
TAATCAGTATCTTTGCGGTATCAAAGTCCAACCTATCGTCAACAGCAAGCCGCTTGATAAGCGATATGTATGGCTCGTTTGCTGTATCGTCGACAATCTTGATTTTTCCTATAAGCTTATCAAGCCTTAGCCTTACTGTCGGATATGTTACGTTGTAAATGTCCGCCACTTCTTTTAATGAACCGGAGGACAAAATAAACTTTTTAATAAAATTTAAATCTTGTTCGTCCAATTCTCTCATCCATTCCGGCAATGTTTCGATAGCCAATACGCCACCTCCTTTAATAATATTAAGTATACCATTTAATATTATTAAGGTCAATATTAAAACCATCCTTAAATATTATTATTTTGTAAACATTCAACTAATTTCCAAGTATATTGTTAACATTTTATTCATATAACAAATACAAGTTTTATACATTTAGCATAAAGAAATTTCATATAATGTTAATAAATAATTTTAACAAAATAGTATATATTTTATAATATTTTTCAACAAAGGGGGTTTAATAATTGTTTAAAGGTTTTTTTAAAACAAAAAAAATGTCGATCACCGTCAAAATAGCTTTTCAAACATTAGTGCTAGCCCTATCTCTTGTATTGGTTAACTTTGCAATTAACACAACGTATATCTGGGCGACCCCGTTAATTCAATCTACTATTTTATTTTGTGTTTCTTTAATGTATTACTTTACGTTAATTGTCTACAAAAATTGTTACAGCAAAACAGTTTCACGTTATATTGATATCTGTCCTGTTCTCTTTTTCAGCTTAGGGTTTATAAACTTGACTATGTTTTTTGTATCTTACAACATATTAAGTAAAGGTTTTTTTATTATTAACAACACCCTATCTGATAACATGTTGCCTTTTATTATATCGGTTTTCTTTATCTATATCGGAATAGTTTCTTTTATAAAGATTTGTATCGAGCGTTCAAGCAAAAAATCAAGATACAACTTAACTTTTGAATAATAAACTGTTTTAATCACATAAAAACAAACCTGTGACGATAACTTGGTCACAGGTTTGTTTTTGTTAAAAGTCAAGCTGTTGAAGTTTTGTTATAGATTTTATAAATATCTCGGTAGCGTCTATCATATCCGAAACAGGAACCGCTTCATTTTTCATGTGCGCCTCCCCTGCCCATGGTTGTTTTTTTCTGTTATCAAACTTAATTCCGAACGACACTGCATTGGGCAAAACTCTGGCATACGTCGCACCGGCCATTACATACGGTTTATCCTCGTATCCCGTAACCTCTTTATAACTTTCGAGCAATGCTTCTATCGCGGGATTTTGTGTGGAAATGTAATATGGCGGCGAGTTTTCACTTTTACCTATAGTAAATTTATTTTGAACGGCTTTGTCAAAAATCTTTTGTTCTATTGTTTTTGGTTCGATAGACGTGGGATATCTGCTGTCGAGGTTTAATACATAACTATCGTTAACTATATTTAACTTTCCTCCTATTATCGTAAGCGGAGTAAATATTCCGTCGTCCGACACTATATCATAGAACTCTCCGTCGAGTGACTCAAGTGAGCTATTTATAAATTCAACAATATTTTTTTCTTCTCCACTTAGTATACCGCTTTCAAGCAAAAGTTTTGTCATAACTTGATTAGCGTTTGTCGCTCCTTTAGGTTTGCTTGCATGTTGTGATTGTCCGACAGTTGTAATGACAATCACATCTTGTTCCAAACTATATGAAATATTGCTGTTTCCCGTTAGCGTCTTTATTAACTTTTCTGAAAACTCCCGTTTAATAACAGCTTTACAACGGTCGGACACGGCGTTGGACGCGTTTCCGCCATCAATCGAAACGACTGCACGGCTCGCAATTTTTTGTGAAATTAAGTTTGTTTCAAAACGTCCTTTTTCACCATGGCAAACGGGAAATCTGTGGTCCGGTGTGAACGAAAACACCGGCGCTTTGTAGTTTTTAAGATAATATTCAAGGTCGGTCATTCCGCTTTCTTCGTCTGTACCCATAAATATCCTAATACCATATTTTAAAGGTATCTTGTTGTCCATGAAATACTTTGCGGCATAAACGGTTAAAACAAACGGTATCTTGTTGTCATACGCCCCGCGTCCCACAAGATATCCGTCCCTTTCGGTACAATCGAATGGATCGCTGTCCCAACCGTCCACCGCCGGCACAACATCAAGGTGGGAAGCCATTCCGATAAATTTATCCTCGGGGCCATAGTGCGCAAAGGACAAAACCCCTTCACAATCGACCACCGAAAACCCTAACCTTTCGCATATCTCGATAGCTGCGAGTTGAACTTTTCTTATACCCTCTCCATATGGCGCGCCGTCTTTCGCTTCGGTTTTAACGCTGTTAATATTGATAAGTGTTTTACAATCACGTTTTATATCCTCGAGATGTTTGTTGATGTAGCCTTTTAAATCTTGTTGCATATTCTATATCCACCTAAACTTAATGTAAATTTTTTTCGACTTGCCGAATTTTCTTTTATAATACCATAAAATGTGTTATAATAACACCATGAAAAAAAGAAAATTAGAAATTATTATTGTTTTATGTTTGCTTGTTGTTTCTCTTTTAACCGTCTTATTTATCAACCTGAATAATTCGAGCAACACGAAAGCAGACGTATATTACAACGGTGAACTCATCGACACTATCGACCTTTCGGTGGACAAAATCTATTACTATGAAGCAGACTACAAAGTAACGCTTGAGGTTTCTAGCGGCGCGGTTCGGTTTATCGAGTCGCTTTGTCCCGACCATCTTTGCGAGGGTTTTGGGTTTATTAGAAATCCATATGAAAACGCTATTTGTATGCCCGCTAAAGTTGTTGTTATCGTTAATGAAAATAATTAAATACAGCGACAAATATTTTTTTAATAAATCTAAAATTTCTACAAATACTAGTATTGCATACGCAATACCGGTATTTTTTTCTTTATAAGGATTTAGTTTTAACTAGCGGATAAGAGCCAATATCAATATTTTTTTGTGCCGACACTGTGCGGCGGAATGGAGCATAAATATGAACATTTTCAAAACACTGGTGCTTTCTTGTTCGGCTTTTCTTTTGATGGTTGCGGTCATATTGTTAACGGTTGAAAACAAAACGCCCACCGAAATTGCAAACGAGCAACAACTTCAAGGTTCAGCCATTAACGAGCCATACAGCCACGAGACAGAGGCCTCTTCAAATCAACAGGACATACCTATTAGCAACCTTTCCGGCAACAAGATAGGTTGGGGGCTTGGCAAAAGTCGTAACGCTTCAAATCAGCCCACCGATGCAGTTAACGCCCAAAATCAATACTCCGACCTTGGCGGAGTTTTTCTCTATCCTTCCGAGTCTAACACCCTCTATTTAACGTTTGATTTAGGATATGAAAACGGATACACAGAAACTATTATCGACATCTTAAACCAAAACAACATTAAAGGAACATTTTTTATAACGGGCGACTATCTCGAGCGAGAAGCACACATCGTTCAAAAAATAATTGACGACGGTCATGTGCTTGCCAACCACACGGACAAACACCTAACGCTTCCCGAAATCTCGATACAAGACGCTACCGACGACGTTATGAACCTACACGACATGGTATTGGAACAGTTTAACTATGAAATGACTCTTTTTAGATTTCCCAAGGGAGAATTTTCCGAACAAACGTTAAGCCTTGTTCAAAACCTTGGGTATAAAAGCATCTTTTGGAGCTTTGCATATCTTGATTGGGAAACCGACAACCAACCCGACCCACAAGAGAGTTTGCAAAAACTTGTGTCTTCCGCACATGGTGGCGGCATATATCTTCTTCACACTGTTTCGTCAACAAATGCCGAGATACTTGACGAATTTATAAAACAAGTTAAACTTCAAGGTTTTGTTTTTGATGAAATAGACAATATAAACTATAACAAAATTATCGAATAAAGATATTGACTTAAAAAAAAAATACTATATAATATAAACTACAGTTTAATAGTTTAAGGTTCTTGTTGAGTTGCAGTTTTGCAACATGGGAAACAGGTTAAAATCCTGTGCGAACCCGTCGCTGTGAGAACAGAGTTTTTGTTTCAGGTATGCCACTGATTAATTTTGGGAAGGCGAAACAAAAGCGTTTGATGTTCAAGCCAGAAAACCGACTTCAAGAACATTGTGGCTACTGACACTGCGTGGTATCGGTGTGGGTGCAAGGGCTTTTTATGCTCTTTTGTATCCTCCGATTCATTTAAAAATGAAATGGAGGCTTTTTTATGTCAACAAAAAACAAAAAAATTCTAATCACATCTATCTGTATACTTGCTTTTTTAATCGGATTGTTTGCCGCTCTTTGGTATGCCTATCAACCCGAAACTGCAACAGGCTCAAAAGAGATAGGTATAACTATTACGGCTAAAGACGGTTCACAAAACCAACTAACCGTTCAAACGGACGCCGAGTTTCTTCGCGATGCGCTTGAACCCGAAGGAATTATAGCGGGGGAAGAAAGCGATTTTGGTCTTTTTGTCAAAACAGTTGACGGATATACCGTCGACGACGCAAACCAAGAATGGTGGTCGTTCACAAAAGGCGGCGAATATGTTGAAACCGGAGTTGACACAACCCCAATCTATGACGGCGACAACTTTGAGATTACCCTTATCATAGGTTATTAGTCAAATGACTACTACCTTAACTTACCGAGGCCTTGTGCTCTATGCGCTTTGTGCCGCAATTATGTTTGTTGCCCAAATAGCTCTAGCCCCGCTTCCGAACATCGAACTGGTTTCACTTCTTGTTATAATATACACAGGAGCTTTCAAAAAGAAAACACTGTTTATTATCTATACATTTGTGTTGCTTCAAGGGTTGGTGTATGGCTTTGGGATTTGGTGGGTTACATATA
>CAYJJR010000126.1:0-4856 GCA_964370565.1 uncultured Oscillospiraceae bacterium
AATGAAGAGTATCGAAGGACGTGTCCGAAAGGCATGTGTTCAATACAACATGATACAAGAGGGCGACAACGTCGCCGTAGGGGTTTCGGGGGGCAAAGATAGCGTTGCGCTTCTTTATTGTCTTGCAAAGATAAAAAGTTATTATGGTGTAAACTTTTCGCTTGTCGCTATCGTTATCGACCCTTGTTTTAACAATGTCGAGACAGATTTTAAAGAGATAGAAAAACTTTGCGAAAAACTTTCGATAAAGCTTGTTATAAAAAGGTCGGAACTCGGAAAGATTATATTTGATATACGTAAAGAAAAAAATCCATGTTCGCTTTGTGCAAGAATGCGCCGCGGTATGCTCCACGACCTTTGTGTCGAAAACGGTTGCAACAAGATTGCGCTAGGACACCATATGGACGACGCGGTCGAAACGTTTTTTATGAACCTTTTCCACGAAGGACGAATAGGTTCGTTTCAACCGGTTTCCTATCTTTCGAGAAAAGACATTACGATGATACGGCCGCTTGTGCTTTGTAGAGAACAAGAAATTTTAAACGCGATAAAGCGCGAGAACCTACCCACCGTTAAAAGCATATGTCCAAAAGACGGTTGTTCCGAGCGTCAAAATATAAAAGAGTTTATACGCCAAAAAGAAACCGAATATAAAAATCTTTCGGTCAAAACGTTTGGGGCTATGGTTCGCGGCGACATAAGCGGTTTTGGGGTGGTGGATAATCAAGATGAATGAAAAAAAACAAGATAATAAGATGACCGATTTAAGCGATATTAAACAGCTTGTCGAACAGCTTAAAAAGGACGAGGATATATCAAAACCGAAACCTGTTCCGCAAAAAAGCTCGTTTCAATCGGAAGCGTTTATGGCGTTGGATCGTGCAAACCAAACCACGCGGCCTCTCGACGACGTAATCGACATGCCGTCCACAAAAAAAGAGATAGGTTCCGTTGTGTTTGAAAGGTTTGCTCTAACCGAAAAACCGCCGACACAGCCGGAAAACACCGACAAGATAGGGGACGAGGTGTTTTTGTTTAAAGGAAGCAAGACGGCTAGGAACAGAATTCGCGAAAAAGAAACCTCTATCGAGACGATGTTTGAAACGCAAGCTATTAACCTTTCGGACGTAGCAAAGCTTAGTTTTAAACCAATCGAAACAAGCGACAAACAAATAAAACCGCCCGACCGAGAACTTGCGGTTTTCAAATCTTTTACCGAAGATATGCCGAAAAAAGAGATAGCTCAAGCGGTTGAAGAAAAAACTGTCGAACAGCCAACCCCGACAGAGCCGCAAACAAAAATCGAACCGAAAAAAACGCCTTATGAGATACAAGAACAAAAACGAAAAACTCAAAACCCGTTTGCGGAATATAACCGTTCGGTGAAAAAAAGTGGCCTTGCAACCGACAGAGTATATAAAAAAAGTGTTGTGGCAGCCCCCGTGAAAGTCGAAAAACCGCGTGTTTCGGACAACGACGATATAAAAAAGATAATCGAGGGGATATCCTCGCCACAACAGGAAATTCAAAAAACACAAGAACCAAAGCACGAATTTAAACCGCCGAAAAAGCGAAGCTATGAAGATATATATTCTTCATACAGCGAGAACGAAAGCGTACATTTTGGGGTTAAGCCTAAAAAGTCGTTGTTGCAATTTAAACAAAAAAAACCTGTCGTTATCGTTGCGGCGGCAATAGTTGGGATTATATCGGTTATATCAATCGTTCTCATGTTAACCGGTTCAACCGTTTATATAATAGAGGACGGCCAACAAATTGATGAGCTTTCGGGAACCGTTCCGGACGACGTTGGGGCGTATTTGGCTAAAAACGACATAGTTCTTATAGAACAGGACACCTTTTCCGTTTCATACGACGGCGACGACGCCTATATTAACATAAACCGCGCGTTTCCTGTTTCTATTTCAATTGGTGAAACGGTTAAAACGGTTTACACCACCGAAACGACGGTGGGCGAGCTTCTTTTGGCTAACGAGATATATGTTCCCGAAGGGGTTGTGCTTTCCAAAGGGCTTGACGAAACGGTTCAAAGCGGCGATGTGATCCAAGAGGTTGATGTCGTTTACGAAGAAAGAACAGAAACTGTGTCCGAAGCTGCACGGCAGTTAACTATCGAATCTCCGCTTTTGAAAGACGGCATAACACATATTGCGACAACCGATATGGTAGACGGCGTCGCGACAAGGACCTATCAAGATGTTATTGTAGATGGTGAGCTTTTTGAAACCAATCTTTTGTATGAAGATTACGACCCGCACACGGTGGATGCGGTTACGCTTGTCGGCAACAGCGACGCGACAGTTTCAACACTTTCGGCGGAATTTTTGGACGGGCTTTCGATAGAAAACGGTGTCCCGACCGAGTTTGAGACTGCGCACTTTTCGTTCGATTGCACGGCGTATAGCTTCGACCCCGGAATATACGGCGCGTCGGGTATGCACCTTTCGCCGGGTTTTGTGGCGGTTGACCCCGATGTTATCCCGTATGGAACGCTGGTTTATATAGCAAGCGCAGACGGCGAGTTTGTGTATGGTTACGCCATAGCGGCGGATTATTGCGAAGCGGCGGTAAGCGGAATTATAGACATTGATTTGTTTTTTAGAACGTATGACGAAAGCGTTATGTTTGGAAGGCGTTATCTTGACGTTTATGTTATTAAACAACTGTATCAAGAGGACCTTTCAAAGTTTATGAGTCAACAGGGAATGTTTGAAGCAAGAGTGCCGATTAAGGGGTAAGGTAGCAAGGGCGGCAACGCCGACTAAAGTTTAATTAATGAGGAAGTGTTTTATATTATGAGCAACTGTATGATGGTTCAAAAAAAGATAACGAGAGAACAGAAAGTTATTTTAGCGAAAAACGCAAACGACAGAGTTAATCGACCCAGCATAATTTTTAAACAAAAGGCGAAAAAATATAAAACGGATAACAATCCGGAACTTAAGCTTTTAAACGTAACTATCAAACAAGCCGCCGAAACATATGCCACAGTTATGGTTAAACCACTCGACGGATATGGTTGCTACAGCGGAATAAACGCCCATGGCGTGGCGGTTGGCAACGTAGAGGTTATGTCTAAAAACAAAGGCACACAAGACGCGATTCTCGGAATAGAGATATGTCGGCTTATAATCGAAAGATGTAAAACGGCGCTTGACGGGGTTGAACTTGTAAAGGAACTTTTGTCAACGTACTGCGTTGGCGGCGGCGGTTCGCTATCTTCGCCGACCCTTTGCGACAGTTCGTTTTTAATTGCGGACAGCGAGGGCGGATATCTTGTTGAAACGTGCGGACAAAAGATGGTTGCACGAAAAGCCGACGATATCGAGGCGTTAGCCAACGAATATATAATTGAAGAAAACTACGAGATATCAAATTTAGATAAAAAAATTAACTTTAAAAAGACTTTTTACAAAGGTTTGTTTGCGGGACAAAAAAGCTCGCAGGTCAGACGTTTTAAAATGTATGCGGACATTGTTGATGCGCGCGACGGAAAACGCGGAAAAACCGTGTTTGGGTTTAGTTTTGGAAAGATGTCGGAAAACCAACCGGCAGAAGGGATATACCCTTCGACGTTCTTGTCGATTTTGCGTTCCCACGACGAGATAAGCAAGGAACGTCAGGACAGTGTATGTGTGCATAGGGGAAACAAACTCGACGTTGTGACGACAAGGGGATTTATCGCTGTTCCCGAAAGCGGTTTGTTTTATGTGACGCTGGGTTCTGTGCCATGCCGTTCATTATTTGTTCCGTTTTCGGTAAAGGGAGAACTGCCGTTTTTCGAGGACGAAAAAAAGGGAGAACTTTTTTGGTATAAACACGAGATAATAATGCACAATATATCGTTTGGACAGATAGATCTTACGGAATTTTTAGCCGATCGCGACAGTTTGGAAAGCGCTATTTTAAACAAAGCGGTTCAACTTTCGGTGGCGAAAAAAGCCGATTGTACAAGACTTAACGCCGAGATATTTGAAACGGCGGAAAACTTTATCGACAGATGGTTTCTTAAATCAAGGCTAGACCTCAAAGGGTTTTCGGACAAAGAAGCGGGACCTTTAAAAAAATTACAAGCCGACAAACAGACAAAAGAGCTGTTTTCAAACTATAACAGATTATTAAAGGAGGAAAATTCATGAGTGTTTTGATCATTGCCGAAGCAGGGGTAAACCACAACGGAAGCTTCGAACTTGCGAAAAAACTTGTAGACGAAGCGGTTAAAGCCAACGTCGACGCCGTTAAATTCCAAACATTTATACCGGAAAACGTCATATCACAGTTTGCGGAAAAGGCAGACTATCAAAAGACAACGACGGGCGGCGACGAAAACCAACTTGACATGGTACGAAAACTTTATCTGTCGTTTAACCAGTTTGAGGAACTTAAAGAATACTGTGAACAAAAAGGAATTATGTTCCTTTCAACCGCGTTTGATCTCGACAGTTTGGATTTTCTCGAAACGTTAGATATTCCATATTACAAAGTTCCGTCGGGTGAGATTACAAATCTTCCGCTTCTAATGGCGGTTGCGGCGCTTGGAAAACCCGTTATTCTTTCGACCGGCATGAGCACTATGGACGAGATACAGTATGCACGGGATATACTTATAGAAAACGGAAGCGGCGAGGTTACGCTTTTACATTGTAACACCGAATACCCAACTCCGTTTGAGGACGCAAACATAAAGGCGGTTATCGGACTTAAAAAGAAGTTTTCGGGAACGGTTGGATATTCCGACCACACTTTGGGAATAGAAGCACCGATAGCGGCGGTAGCACTCGGCGCACAGGTTATCGAAAAACATTTCACGCTTGATAAAACTATGGAAGGCCCCG
>CAYJJR010000127.1:0-4708 GCA_964370565.1 uncultured Oscillospiraceae bacterium
CCGGAATAACAAGGTATAACAAACCGCTTGACAGCGCGAACAACCGCAACGAAGGGAAAAAACTTGAAAATGTTTTGTATGCCGAAATTTTTGTCGACAAAGCAATTCTTGCAAAAACTCCGGCAGCGGAATTTTCGTTGTCTATCTCCGCTTTTGGCGAAGAAATAGTAGACGACCTAGTTCTTGCAGATTATACAAATACCGCCGAAACGCTTGAAATGGCTATCGAACATTATGATTTCGGAGCAAGAAAAGCTCTTATCTACCGCAACGACAGTTTAACGGGAGACCCCGATTTTGCAAGATTTATCTGGGTGCTTGATTTTGTCGGCGGTGATATGTCAAGCGAAAATTCGAATAGAAATGATTACTCAATTACAAATATTGAGGACAAAGACAAAGACAAAGCAGATTTTAGCGACATCACGTCGATAACCGTTTCGATATCTGAAACAAGTAACCCCGCTGCGTTAACCGCGATTTCAAACGAAAAACATCCATTGTTTGCGGATGAAGACGAAATACCAAACCCCGACCCAACGCTTACAAATTCAAACATAGCCTCCGCAAGACATATTAGCAACATTCGCTATTCAAACGGATTGGATAACGATAAACATACATTTAATCAAATCAAGGATATTGATTTTGCAAGTGACGACGGAGTCATAAAACTTGCGGGAAACTTTGCGGATACCGCAACGGGAAGCAATAATGCCTGGAACCTTAAAATGTCGCCACTTCCGGAACTTTCCGCCGAATATACCGGTTTGTACGAACAAGTAACTGCCACGGGCACACAAACGGGCGTTTATTCTATCCAAAATTTAAATATATTTAATGTTAACCAAGACACTAATGACGCAACAGACACCACAGGGTCGGTTAACCATTCGGTTGGGCTTTTTGAAAAAATTGCCGAAACGGGAGAGGTTTCTTACCTTACGTTTATCGAACCATTAATACACGTTAAAGATACCGAATCGTCAAGCGGAACTGGAAAAGACGATGGAATTTTCGCCGGAGTTGTCACAGGATTAAGCAACGGTTCTATTCATCATGTAACTGTTGTTTCTTCCTCCGAAACGTCCCCTGTAATCGACCAAGACAGCGCGGACAATACAAACATAACGGACGACTATGTGGGCGGAATTGTCGGCATGGTTGGCTCTGCCGCTAAAACAGATTCTATACACCACGTGTTATATCTCGCCGTGGCTCCGTTTGAACAGATGGGTGTCTCCGGTGACATGACGCGATATGATAACCCGATAGTAGGAACAAATCTAGTAGCGGGGTTGACGCTCGACCAAATCGAAGCAGAATTTGCCGGAGCATCGGGTTCGGGCGATGTTAACAGAGCTATCGATAACGACAGTTGTTATTACCTAGTTGGAAAGTTGTTGCGTCCTTATGACGACGACCCGGATAGCAACTCCGCAACACCGGCGCCAGATCATGAGTTTATCAACGTTAACACGGTGACAGATGGGTTTGGAAAAGGCATAAGCACAAACGACATGTATGCTGATATGGGCAACAGCCTATCTGATTTTTACAAGAATTTCATGATGAGCCTTGATGGTTCGACACAGGAATATAATTTTATTACAACCGTTACTAATCCGCTTGATTTTGATCAAAACAACATAAGCAGTTTGCAATACCCCTATCCGTATTTTGGCGATTTTGTAACCAACAACGATGCTATCGACCCAAGTGACACCGACAAAAATTTAAATTTCGTTTGGCCGGTTGCAGAACTTGAGAGATTTAAAGCAGAGTTTTTATATTACGAAGTCTATGGTGACGTAGCTAACCCGACAGATCCTAAAATCGGAGTATATCAACTTGATGCGGGCGGAAACCCGATTGACCGCCTACAAAGCGGATACAGAGTTTTAAGCGACGGTTATGCAATAAGAATTAATAGACCGTATTCTATGATAAACACACAGGATCTGTTTTTTAAAGTTAACGATGTGACGGTTGATGAAGAGAATATTGAAAAATGGCTTATCGACTATACCGAGAACGAAAGATATGACGAATTTACCGACAAGTTCCGTTTAGATTCTAGCGTTAATGAAATCTCGTCAATTTTAACGATAGACAACGAACTGTTTAGTGAATCGGTTAGAAACCATACATATGGAGAAACTACCGACGTTGTATTTTTGGAGCTTTCGGATGGGTTCAACAGCTCATATCTAAACATAAATCCGCTTTTTGCAAAGGCGATATATCTACAAGATACCCCCGATGCAGATTCAACAAAAATGACGTACAGCGTTAGAAGCGTAAGGCATCTTAACAACATTGGTGGCTACGATTATTCGACGGTTACAGGTGTTAGAAACCCGTCTGTTAAATCGTCGTTTAACCAAGAACGAGATATAGATCTTGCGCATTTTGGCGGAAATGTAGACGGGGATCCAGCAATGTGGGCGTATAGCATAGTAGACCCTGCTATTATATATTTTGAATTAAAGTATGATAACCTAACAACTACAGTAGGTTCGGGCCTTGTCTTAAACGGAGCGATTGCCGGAGCGTCGGGTGTTCCTTTCGAAGGAACATACAACGGAAACGGATACACCATTAAAAATTATTATGAAAGTTCGAAATCCCATATCGCTTTGTTCCAAACTACCGCAAGCTCGGCGACTATACAAAACGTTAAGATAGACAACTTTAACATAACCGCCCAAGCACCGGCGGTTGGCGCGACGCTCGTTGCAACTAACATGGGCTCCGTTGAAAATATAACGGTAACAAACTCAAACGTAACAGCCGATAAAACTTTGAGGCCGTCAAGCGGGGGAAGCAGCGCCGGAATAACGTATGACTACCCGACAAATGTTGGCGGCGTTGTCGCAACCAATACCGGAATTGTAGATGGCGCAACTATTAACTCGTCTACAGTTTCTCGTACAGAGGTTCATTCGACGACGACAAATCCTGTTGATTGCGGAGTAGGCGGAGTTGTCGGAAACAATGCTGGAACCGTTAAAAATTCTGGCGCGATAAATACGACGATAACGGCTTATGATAACTTTATAGGTGGCGTTGTCGGAATGTTAACTGATGGGATAGTTCAAGACAACTTCTTTATACACAACGGCGAAGATACAGCAAAAAATCCGATTATGCCGATTAGTTATGACACAACAGCCAAATTAACAGGAACCGATCCTAGCTATTCAATCGGTGGCATAGTTGGAGGGGTAAGCGTAGGCACGCCAACAATATCCGATAACCTCTTTTTAGCGTTCGCCCCAACAGCGGACGTCGTAGACCTTGTCGATCCTGCCCACGATATGAGTTATCCTCTTGTGGGAAGTTCCTTAACAGGAGCGACGTTGTCCAATAATATATATCTAAAAGGAACATATTATTCAACAGATAACGTAAATTGGACATCGCTTGACTACAACACATTGCCGTTTGATAGCGCGATAAACGTAAACGGTTTAATAGGTTTGCCAAGTGAAAACATAAACCGAGATTGGTTGTCTATGTTTGGAAACAACCAATTGAGTAATTGGAGCATGAACGGGGTATACCCAACCCCTCCAAACATAGCGACATTTACGACTGCTCCATATGCGTCGTACAACCGTCCGAAACAACATACAGCGTTTACAGGCAACGGAATAGTTGAACAAACGGATAACTTTAAAGCAAGATTGTTGTTTGGTGGTTCAACAGTTGGGTTTGCGGCGCCACTAGGTACGGTTACTGCTACAGTGGAGTTAACAAACACCTCGATAGAAGACCTTTTTGTTAACAACCTAACAGCATTATCTGTAATGATAGGAAACTATGCAGATTATCTTGATGTTGGAGCTTTTAAAAGCGGTACTGCCATAATAGTTTTAACGTTGCCGGACGGAACAACCAACAATGTTCTGTATTCATTTGATGATATAAATAACGTTATAACGTTTGACACAGCTGGATTGCCGGCACACATTTTAACAACGGGTCAAATGGCAACTTTCTCGTTTGACATACCGGTTTTAAGCAATGTTGCTTCCTCTGCCTTTACAACAGATTTCTACTACGCCGCTATGCAAGTTGCGTTGACGTTGGACCGAGGAGGGATATCGACGCCGGTAACGTTCGACAGCGACAAACTGTATATTCAACCGGCAACTACGATAGCGTATCAGTACAACGGCGGAACAAGTCCGGTAACGAACACTGGGGTTAATCTAACGTTCCCGGTGACAACGACGATAACGACAAGCAACAAGGCAGGCTTTGCGCAAAAAGCAAACATAACCGAGACTATACCAAGCGGTTTCGCAGTGGTTGATGGTTCGCTGAATCTAAGTGTAGACAGCATAAATGTTGCGCTTACAAGCGGAACAAACTATACGTTAATTCACAATGCAGACGGAACGACCGAACTTAAAATATTAAATATCGAGCCTAATTCTTCGATAATATTAAACTATACGTTATCGTACACAGGTGGTGGCGGAACGTTTAACACGACCACAAGATATAACAGTTATAACTATAATACGAGCGACAAAACAACTATAGTTGGATTTGAGATTAAAAGCGATAGCGCAATTGAGATTGAAATTTTTGTTGCACCTCCAGCACCGGCGCCGGCACCACCCGCTACGATATCGATGGAGGAGGATTCTGAAGCTGACAGCGACGGTACAAGCACGGGCGATGGAACGAGTTCGGG
>CAYJJR010000128.1:0-4669 GCA_964370565.1 uncultured Oscillospiraceae bacterium
GACGACACGGTGATTTTGCCCGGAATAACAAGGTATAACAAACCGCTTGACAGCGCGAACAACCGCAACGAAGGAGCAAAACTCGAAAACGTTTTATATGCCGAGATTTTTGTCGACAAAGAGATCCTTTCAAAAACTCCGGCGGCGGAATTTTCGTTGTCTATCTCGGGTTTTGGCGAAGAAATATTAGACGATTTAATACTTGCCGATTATACAAACACAGCGGAAACGCTTGAAACGGCTATCGCACAGTTTGATGCCGGAACAAGAAAAGCAATTATCTACCGTAACGACAGTTTGACGGGCGACCCCGATTTTGCAAGATTTATTTGGGTGCTTGACTTTGTCGGCGGCGACATGTCGAGCGAAAATGCCGACCGAAACAAATATTCAATTGCAAACATCGTGGACAAAGACGGGGACAAACAGGATTTTGGAGATGTTGAGACGATAACCGCTTCGATATCGGAAACGAGCAACCCTTCTGCATTAACCGCAACTTCAAACGAAAAACACCCCTTGTTTGCGGACAAAGACGAGATTGCAAACCCTGACCCGACGATTACAAATTCAAACATTGCGTCCGCAAGACATATAAGCAACATTCGTTATTCAAACGGAATTGACAACGAAAAACACACCTTTAACCAAATTAAAGACATTAATTTTGCGAGCGACGACGGAAGCTTGAAGATCGCAGGAACGTTTGCCGACACCGCAGTGGGAAGCGCTGATGCTTGGAACTTGAAGATGTCGCCATTGCCGGAACTTTCGGCAGAATATAGCGGACTTTATGAAAAATCGTCTGCCACCGGCACACAAACAGGCGTTTATTCTATCCAAAATCTAAATATATTTAACGTTAACCAAGACACAGATGACTCTGCCGACACCACAGGTGCGGTTAATCACTCGGTGGGGCTGTTTGAGAAAATTAACAAAACGGGTGGAGTTTCGCACCTTGTGTTTGTCGAACCCACATTAGAGGTTAAAGACACCGAAACGACAGCAAACGACGACGGAATTTTTGCCGGAGTTGTCACAGGGTTAAGCAACGGTTCTATAAACCATGTGACGGTTATTTCTTCGAGCGAAACATCACCGATAATCGACGACGACAGGGCAGACAACACAGATATAACGGACGATTATGTTGGCGGAATTGTCGGCATGGTGGGTTCTGAAGCCGAAACAAATTCTATACACCACGTGCTCTATCTTGCCGTCGCGCCGTCTGAACAGATGGGAAGCGCAGGCGACAGAACGCGATATGATTATCCAATTGTGGGAACAAATCTCGTAGCGGGGTTGACGCTCGATCAAATCGAAGCAGAGTTTGCCGGAACATCGGGTTCGGGGTACGCAAACAGAGCGATTGACAACGACAGTTGCTATTACCTTGTCGGAAAACAGTTGCGCCCATATGACGACGACCCGGACGGCGACGCTTCAACACCTGCGCCGGACCACGTTTTTGTCAACGTCGACACCGTGACCGAGGGGTTTGGAAAAGGCATAAGCACAAACGAGATGTATGTCGACATGGGCAACGTGAACAGTGATTTTTACAAGAATTTCATGATGAACGGTTCGACACAGGAATACAATTTTGTTCAAAACGTTGCCGACCCACTCGACGCGGATGAAAATAACATAAGCAGTTTGCAATACCCCTATCCGTATTTTGGCGATTTTGTAACCAACAACGATGCTATCGACCCAAATGACACCGACAAAGACTTGGACTTTGTTTGGCCGATAGCCGAGCTTGAAAGCTTTAAAGCAGAGTTTTTATATTACGAAGTATATGGCGACGCAAGTAATCCAACCGACCCGAAAATTGGTATATATCAACTTGACGCAAGCGGAAACTCGATTGACAAACTGCAAAGCGGACACCGAGTTTTAAGCGACGGTTATGCCATAAGAGTTAATAGACCGTATTCGATGTTAGACCCCGAAGATCTGGAGTTTTTGATAAACTTCGTGCCGATAGATGCCGACGCCATAGAAGACTGGATTGTTGGCTATACCGAAAACGAAAGATATGACGAATTTACCGACAAATTCCGCCTAGACCCTAGCGTTAACGAAATTTCATCGATTTTAACTATAAACAACGAGTTGCTCAGCGGAGCGGTTAGAGACCATACATATGGCGAAACCACCGACGTTTTGTTTTTGGAGCTTTCAAACGGAGCTTATAACGGAATTCAACACATAAATCCGCTTTTTGCCAAAGCTATCTTCACGAAAGATACGCTTGCAGCAGATGTGATTTACATGAACTATAGCGTGCGAAGCGCGAGACATCTCAACAACATAGGTGGCTATGATTATTCAACCGTGACAGGTGTCAGAAACCCTTCAATTAAATCGACGTTTAATCAAGAACGTGATATAGATCTTACTAATTTTGGGGGGAACGTAGACGGCGACCCGGCAAATTGGGCATACAGTACCTGTGACCCCGCCATTATGTATTTTGAACTCAAATATGACACGATAGACAACGCGACAACCACAATAGGTTCGGGGCTTGTTTTAAACGGAGCTGTTGCTTCGGCGGCGGGCGTTCCTCTCGAGGGAACATATAACGGAAACGGATATACCGTTAAAAACTATCACGAAAGTTCAAAATCCCACATTGCATTGTTCCAAACTACCGCAAACACCACGACTATACAAAACTTGAATATAGACAACTTCAACATAACCGCAAGGGGTCCTGCGGTTGGCGCAACGCTTGTCGCTAAAAATGCCGGAACGGTGGAAAATGTATCTGTGAGCAATTCAACCGTCTTTGCAGAGGATGTTATGGAAACGTCGGCAGGCGGTAGCGGAGCGACGATTACTTACATTCGCCCGACAGCTGTCGGCGGAGTTGTTGCGACAAATACCGGAATTTTGGACGGTGTTTCAATAGAAAACTCGAAGATTTCGCGTGAACAAGTTTCCTCGACAGAGCAACATGGCGTGGGTGGCATTGCCGGCACGAATGGCGGAACGATTAAAAATTCCGGAGCAATCAATACAAGCGTAAACGCCGAGGATAATTTCATAGGCGGTGTTGTCGGAATGGCAACAGGTGGCGTCGTTCAAGACAGCTACTTTATACATAACGGCGAAGACACAAGCAAAAACCCGATTGTCCCGATTGGCTATACTGCGGCTACGCTGGTGGGAGCGACCCCTAACTTTTCGATAGGGGGCATTGTTGGCGGAACTAGCGGAGCTTCGACGATAGCGGACAATCTCTATCTTGCGATAGCCCCAACAGCGGACGTAGACACAGCAACCGACCCAAACCCGGACACGAGTTATCCGCTTGTGGGAAGCTCTCTGACAGGCGCGACGTTGTCGAACAACGTATATCTAAAAGGAACGAATTATTCAGCAGACAACACAAACTGGACGTCTTTTGACTATAACACGTTGCCGTTTGACAGCGCTATCGACGCAAACGGTTTAATAGGATTGCCAACAGAAAACATAAACCGAGATTGGTTGTCTATGTTCTCAAACAATCAACTGGGCAACTGGACGGCAGGCGGAGTTTATCCGACCCCTCCCAATACAACTGCTTTTACAGCTACACCATATGCGTCGTACAATCGTCCGAAACAACATACAGCGTTTGTCGGCAACGGAGTGGCGGAAATTTCGGACAACTACACGGCAAAGTTGTTGTTTAATTCAATGGCGACAAACTTTGTGTTGCCGGGTGATGTTGTTCCGGTTACGCTCGAGATAACAAACACATCGGTAGATGATTTCACACTTGATAAACTAACGAAACTTAACATAGCTTTGGGGGAATATGCAGATTATCTTGACATGTCAGGGTTTGCTTCAAATTTACAAGTATCAATTGAGAAGGCAGACGGTACGTTTGCTAACCATAGTGTGCCTTGTAGTTATGACGCAACCAACAAGATAATATCGATTGACAAAAGTTCATTAAACTCAGAGATCATTACAGCCGGAAAAAAGGTGAGTTTTACCTTTGATTTGAAAGCCGGCACAACTGTCGGAACAGTTTCAACGTATTATTATCACGTTGCAATGCAAGCAGATTTAGAACTAAACCGAGACGGAACCAACCCGGTTCCCGCAACGTTCAACAGCGACAAACTGTATATTCAAGAGCCAACATCAATGACATATACATACAACTTAGGGGTTGCACCGATTCCGAATCCGACGGGAACACAAATAACTTTCCCTGTTAATGTTAAGGCAACAATCGGAACCAACGCAACGTATACGCAAAAAGGTTATATAACCGAAGTTATTCCAAGCGGGTTTGTGCTTGATGAAGCAACACTGGGATTCAGCGTGGACGGTAGCGCCGTTACCCCGAATAAGGGAACAAACTATACCGTAACAAACAATGCCGACGGCACAACCGAACTTAGGATATTAAATGTTGCAAGTTCCGCAGATGTTAGCTATAACTTATCGTACACAGGAAGCGGCGGAAGCTTTGTTACAACGACAAAGTACTCCGCTTATGTAACTGATGGAACGATGGTGGCAGGGTTTGAGGTTAAAAACGAAAACACAATCGAGGTTGATGCTTTTGTTGCCCCACCGGCACCGGCTCCGGCAAGTTTAGAAGAAGATGATGCTAGCCAAAGCCAAGACAGTGCAGTTGGTGGAACAGGCG
>CAYJJR010000129.1:0-4635 GCA_964370565.1 uncultured Oscillospiraceae bacterium
TGACCTTGTCCGGGTTGTCCTTGTCCGGGTTGTGCTTGTTGGAACTGAACTTGCACGGGTTGTTCAACAGGTTGTTGCACAGGCTGTTGCATTGGTTGTTGTGCCGGCTGTTGAACAGGCTGTTGCATTGGTTGTTGCGCCGGCTGTTGAACAGGCTGTTGCATTGGTTGTTGCGCCGGCTGTTGAACAGGTTGTTGCACCGGCTGTTGCATTGGTTGTTGCGCCGGCTGTTGAACAGGCTGTTGCACAGGTTGTTGATACTGCTGTTGTAAAGGCTGTTGTTGATACTGTTGGTTTTGCCCTAAAGGCATAGCTTGATACTGTGGTTGTGTGTAGCCTTGTGCAGGCATGTTGTATGCATTTTGTTGTGCGCCGTTGGTCTCGAAGTTCAAAGCCGCTTTGTTGCCAAACTCTCTCGTCGAATCGACGGGCTGTTGTGTTCCATAGGGATTTTGAGGCGCGTTCGGTTGACCCATGTTTAACATGGGCGGCGCGTCCGCATTATTTTGCGCGGAAAATTGGGGTTTTTGATATCCGCATATAGGACACGAAACTTCATTTTCCCCCATAGGGCATCTGCATTTTTCACATTCGTAATTCATATTAAACACACCTTTATATCAATATATTCAAAATATAACTTGAGTCCACAGGATTATTTTGGGTAGCTCTACCGCAAGGCAGAGACTATATTCTTAACGATAAAACAACCTATCACACAAACACATACTATAATGGTTGGTACGATGTAGTTATAGTTTTTTTGGGTTTTTGTTGCCAAACAATAGAGATAAAACGCTATCGCAAAAACCAGCCAAACGGAAACCAAAAGCGGCAAGGGGTTAGCAACAAACGACATAATCGGTTTGAACTCTGCCAAAAGTTTAACCGCTCGAGTGACCCCACATGTCGGACAATATATCCCCGTCGCTTCAAGCGTCACGCACGAGAAGGAATAGTCAAAGAAATAGACCAAACCCCCGATTATACAAAACAATAAAAACAACAGGACATGATAAAACAGATATTTTTTAGTTTTATTCATATCAAACAGCTAATAAAATACTAAACTGTTTTTGAAAACATCGTCAAAAATTCGTCAAAATCGTAATAGTCAAACGGGTTTAAATCATAGGAATATGCATAGTTTGTAACCGTTTCCGAAACAAAACCTAATAATCCGAAAATCATTATCAGTATGAAAGCAGAAAACACCAACCCGACACAGCCCAAGACAAGACCGACAATCGAAAGGTCTTTCTTTTGACTTTTGGTTCCTATAATACCGAAAATAATGGCCGCAATTCCGAAAATCAAACTACCTATAAAAGTGAAACATGCGACCATAGAAAGTATTCCGCAAACAAGAGCAACAACCGCCGCCCAGTTTTTAGAAGCATCTCGCTCGGATGAACTTGTGTTTTGTTCGTCGTAATGTTGCTCGACCGTCTCGTACGGTTCAACAACTTCGCCAGTGTCGATAACAACTTGTTTCGCGCAATAAGGACAAACACTATAGTCTGAAGAAATCTCTCTAAAACAACCTTTACACTTCATGCCTGTATTTTCTCCGTTTCATGGTAAAATATTATAATTAACTGTTATTTTGATTTTTTATACTTGTTTGCCGAATACCGGCCTGTCAAAAAAATTCGTAATTTTGAAAGTCTCTATAATCAACACATGTTTAAATTGCCACCCGACACATTTTGATTTTTCGATTAATGGGAATTTCTCGTCCAATACTTTTTCAACGCTCTGATATACATCTTTTATTTTATTCTATAAAGGCGATATTGTCAAATCTTACAACGATGTTTTTAAATAAAATCATAAGTTTTATTAACTTTTTTATTTTTTTCAAGTCAGAACTCAACACGAGACGTTAGCCTATCGTTGATTTTTGTTTCAAACTGCGACAAGATTAATCATAAAAAGCGACGTTTCCCTTATATACTATGTTTGGTTTTCCCGAAAGAAACACTTTTTTATCACGGTCAAACGTAATCGAAAGAGTTCCTCCTTGCATCTGAACCGAAACTATCTGATTTTTTATGAAACCATTTTGAACCGCACAAAATGCCGTTGCAACCGCGCCCGTTCCGCACGAAAGGGTTTTGTTGCTCCCCTTTTCAAAAACAAGAGCGCTAACCACGCCGTTTTTAATTGTGGCTATCTCGATGTTTGCGGTTTTTAAAGCATCGTCAGACACTCTCGCCTTTTTGTATAAAGTATACAAAAGATGTTCCGAAATTTTGTCAACAAAGAAAACAAGATGTTTATTTCCAACATCAACAAGTTCCCCTTTATACCCCGAAATGTCGTATTCTCCAAGTTTTTTCGGCGTTCCCATCTCTATGCTAAACAGCTTCTTTTTATCTTTAAGTTCAACCACCTTTGCAAGTTTGTTTCCAACGCTTGTTTCGATACTGTAGAAACTGTTTTTGTTTTGGGAATGAAGAAGTTTCGCGACCGAAAGCGCGCCGTTTCCACACATCGCCCCAATCGTTCCGTCGCTATTAAACATCTCCATCTTTGCATCCGCTTTTTCGCTTTTAAAAACCTTTATCAAACCGTCTGCGCCAATACCAAAGTTTCGTTGACAAAGCTTTTTAATTTCAAGCGGAGCGATGTCGAAATAGTCGTTTTTACAGTCAACCACTATATAATCGTTTCCCGCCGATTCGATTTTTGTAAATTCCATAGTTAAACCCTCGCTTATTATCGTTTTGTTATAATATGCAAGGTTTCTTTTTGTGGTTAATATGTTATAATTATAAAATCGGCAATATACATTCAACATAAAAGGAAACAATGAAATTCTTATGGAAAATCAAAATATAGAAAAAGTTTTAGTTTTGGCTATCGAAACAGACGAATATGACATCGAAAGTTCGCTTGAAGAAATCTCGGCGCTTTGCGAGACGGCGGGCGCACAGGTTATTGCGGAGGTTGTTCAAAAGCGACAATCTAAAGACAGCAAGACATACATCGGAAAGGGGAAACTTGAAGAAGCGCGTACGCTTTGCCTTGGCGAAGGGATCGACATTGTCATAGTGGACGACGAACTTTCAGCGTCACAAAAAAGAGCAATTGAACAAGTTGTCGACGTTCCGGTTATCGACCGAACCACGCTCATACTCGACATCTTCGCGCGCCATGCAACAACGGCAGAAGGCAACTTGCAAGTCGAACTTGCCCAACAAAGATACCGACTTGTCCATCTTTCCGGCCAAGGCCTTGAACTTTCGCGACTGGGCGGAGGAATTGGAACAAGAGGCCCCGGCGAAACAAAACTTGAAAGCGACAAACGCCACATACGCCGAAGAATTAACACGCTTGAAAAACGTTTAGAAGAGCTTGAAAAGCGCCGAAACCTTACGAGAAAAAGAAGAAAAAAAGAAAACGTTCCGATAGTTTCGCTTGTCGGATATACAAACGTCGGCAAATCCTCTCTTTTAAACAAACTCACAGGTTCCGATGTGTTGGCGGAAAACAAACTTTTCGCAACGCTCGACACGACCACGCGCAAACTTTCGGTTGGAGATCTTCAACAGATAGTCATGGTCGACACGGTAGGTTTTGTCAGTCGCCTACCCCACGAACTTGTCGAGGCGTTTAAATCAACGCTTGAAGAAGTTGCGCAAAGCGACCTTATCTTGCTTGTTGCGGACGGCTCGTCCAAAGATTTTTCACTTCAACTAGAAGTTGCACGAAACACGATTAAATCGCTCGACTGTGGCGACATTCCGACGATAACCGTTTTCAACAAATGCGACCTAATCGACACCCACGAGGCTTTACAAGGTGTTGCGGTTTCCGCAAAAACAGGTTTCGGGCTGGACAAGCTTATAGCCGAGATTTCAAAAAACCTTGCCGAAAGGGTGGTTCGTTGCACAGTTGTGTTGCCGTTCGACAAACTCTCTCTTATCCCTTTAATACGCGAACACGGAAACGTCTTGGAAGAGGAATATAAAGAGGACGGGGTTTTTATAAGGGCAACGGTCGACCGTTCGGTTTACAACAGAATTGAACAATATGTAACCGGAGTTTAAGGAGCAGCATATAAAAATTGTCGCAAACATCATTGCTTTCACTCAAAAGTTGTTTTTTGTCAAAATATTACGCAAAGTATAGTATAGAAAAGAAGTTTCAAATATTTAATAGAAAATCTAAAAAAAACTCTTGATTTTATAATAATAACGTGTTATTATATTAGTCGTGACTTATAAAGCATAAGGAGGTGCAGAAAATGGCTAAATGCGATATCTGCGGAAAAGGCGTAGTGTTTGGAATTAAGGTTTCCCATTCACACAGACGCTCGAACAGGACTTTTAAACCTAATGTTAAACGTGTAAAAGCAGTAGTTGACGGTTCGTCAAAACACATCAAAGCCTGCACCCGTTGTTTACGCTCGGGCAAGGTTACACGCTCGGCATAATATATTAAAAGTTTAAAGAAAGCTTAACTCGCAAGGGTTAGGCTTTTTTGTTGTTTTTTGTTCTATACTTTTTCAACAGGTAAAAAAATTTGAAGCTTCTTGTTTTAAACTTTTTTGTCAGAAGGGTCTAACGCCCCTTTGTAAATTGTTTTGGGGCGGGGGAGTTTCGACTCTCCCCCACTTCGCCCCCCGAC
>CAYJJR010000130.1:0-4540 GCA_964370565.1 uncultured Oscillospiraceae bacterium
TTCCTTCGTCTGTGTCAAGGTGCATAGAATCGTTGAATTCGGGGTTAACCCTTAAGACAACATCGCCGTATGTAGTTGTTCTTTCGGCAGTTTCAATCTTGACTTCTACAACTTGTTTGTCTTTAAGGCCGAGTTCGTCAGCGGTTGAGGGAAGCATGTGTATATGTCTTTTGGCGATTATAACGCCTTCTTTGATTTCGATTTCACCTTTAGGTCCAATAAGTTTACAAGGCGCGCTTCCGCCAAGGTTTCCCGATTCGCGAATAGGAGCGTTGATACCGATCGAACGCGCGTCGGTTGCTGAAAGTTCAACTTGTGTTGCGGAACGAAGGGGTCCCAAGATTGTAACGCCCGAAAGGGTTCTTTTTCCACCAACAACATCAAGCTTTTCGTTCATAGCATATTGGCCGGGAACAGAAAGTTCTTTTTTAATTGTGAGTTCATAACCTTTGCCAAAAAGAGCATCGAGATCCTCTTGACATAGATGGATATGTCTTGCCGAAATTTCAACCATAATTTTGTTAGCCATAATGTTTTTATTCTCCATTATATTATTGTATTTTATATTACCATAAATATTTTATCAATTTTTCTGTATTAGTTCAATAGCAAAAAAGAAAAAAATATTAAATTTTTATCTATTAAACGTAATCAATCAAAATAAGGCGCATTATCTCGCTTAAAAGCGTTTCGGAATCGTTTTCTGTTTGTACCGTTATGTTATATTGTGTTTTATATTCCGGAAGATAGAAATCAAGAACACCAAAATCTTCGGTCGATTTAAGGGTATATTCAACACCGATAGGGCTTGTGAATACAACCGCTTCTTCAAACTCCATGCTTGTTCCCGAGATATCTTGCATATCTGCTTCGGTTTCGCTGTATGCGGCGCGAAGATAATATGTGTCCTCGACATAAGCGAACCTAACCTCTGCTATCATCGGCTCGGTGTCATAAGTGTAATACTCTTGTCTTGCGGAACCTGCGGGAGCATCAAACAACATGATGTCGGGCAAAGCTTCTGCTAGTTGGTCGAACGACTCAAACGTTGTCATAGGGTTTGGGACTTGGGCGGTTTGGGTTTCCTGTTCCGACTGTTCTGCTTCGGGGGGTTGTTCGGAAGCGCCACACGCAACAAGCGCAAAGCATAAAACCAAAGCCGTTAAAAGTAATAATAATTTTTTCATATAATTAACCTCACTTAAAAATAAACATATTATAAAATTTACTGTGCTGTTTACATTATATCATATACCCTATGTAAGTGCAAAGTACAGTTGCATAGAAAAACGAAAAAAATTGTTAAATGTGTGATAAGGTTAAATTTGTGTGATGACGAAACGACAAGCCGAAACAAAAACAACAACGCCACAAAACTTCATTCAAAATTTCGCCCGCAAGGGCGACACCTCCACTATTAACTATTAATTTTTAACTAAACCAAAATCTTCACAACTTCCAACAAATCTTCCCCAACAATGTCGGGGACAACATCATATTTTTTATCTTTTCCGCCCTCGCCGGTAAGCACAAGCGCGGTTTTAACCCCGGCGTTTAATCCGGTTTTGATATCTGTTGTAGTGTCGCCGACAAAATAACTTTCGTTTAAATCGATGTTAAATTTTTTCGCAAGTTCCAAAACCATTCCGATTTTCGGTTTTCTGCAATCACAGTCGACTTTAAACTCCGGGTTTTCTTCGGGATACCCTTTGTCGGGATGGTGGGGACAAAAAATAATGTCGTCGAAATATCCGCCTTGTTTCCCAAACTCGGTTTCAAGTTTGTTATTAATTTCGTCTACTTGCGCAAGACTGCAAAGCCCTCGCGCCACAATTGGTTGGTTTGTCACAACAAACGCAAGATACTTTGAACGGTTAATAAGCTTAACTGCCTTAATCGAACTTTGAATAACTTCAAGCATCTCGGGTTTATGAACAAGTCCATTAAATTCGTTCAACGTACCGTCACGGTCGATAAAGATAGCCTTTTGTTTTTTGGAAAGATTTTTCGCCGACACCACGCCGTTTGCGATGTCGTCCCCGGTGTGTTTCAACCGTTCAACCGTTCCAACGTCTTTTATATATTCCGACGAAACATATCCAAAAACTCCTTCGCCGTTTTCGATCAAGCGCTTAATAATATCCTTTTCAAAATCTGTTTTAATGGGGGAGTTAACAAGATTTAATATATCTTTAGATACAACATAAAACCCGGCGTTGACAAGATTTTTATAATAGTAATCTCGTTTATTCAACTTGCTGTCAAAACCCGTAACCCTTTTTTCGCTGTCGATAAGAACAAGGTCGCTGTCAAACGGATGGGAATTCGGGTGGATAAAAAGCGAAATTTGCGCTTTTTTCTCGCGATGGAAACCTATCATTCTTTTAATGTTAATATCAAAAATTGTATCCCCAAACACCAAGAGAAAATCTTCGTCTATATATTCTTTAAGGTAATAAAAAGCTCCGGCTGTTCCAAGAGGGGATTGTTCCTCTATATAATGTATTATAACGCCAAACTCTTTACCGTCTTTAAAATAATCAATAATCTTTTGTTTTTTATGGCAAACAACAAGAATAAATTCAAAAATTCCGTTTTGTTTCAACGCTTCGATTTGGTGTAAAAGTATCGGTTTTCCGTTAATCGTCGCCATGGGTTTTGGGATTTCGTCGCCCGTTATATCAAAAAGTCGTGTACCTTTGCCCCCCGCCATTATAACAGCTTTCATTTTTCGCCACCCTCACTTGATAATATGATTAGTTTTATAGCATTTTCGCAACCACAATATATAGTAGTCCAAAAAAAAACTATAACTAATTTTAAAAAAAAAATGAAAAAAAGTCAATTTTATTTTGTTTTTTGTTGTTTTTTGCGTTGACTAATTTTTTCAAATTATGTATTATAAAAATTACAAAATAACGAAAAAACTGTCTGTAAAGCAACAAAGCTTTACACTATGTTTTTTTGAAAAAATAACAACAAGGGGAACATGGTTTATGAAAATGCTTAAAAAAGCAACCTCCCTTTTTGTTGTGTTGGCAATGCTTGTTTCTTTGTTTGCTGTACCTACTATGGCAAGCGATACAAACGTGTTGACAATCAACAAAGCGGGAACGTATGAAATCGGCAACAGATACACCAAAGTTATAGTTAAAGCCGACAACGTTATTATTGAAGGAGGAAGTGTTGACGAGATAGTTATCGACGAAACGTTGTCCGACGGCGAAGTTACAATTGACAGCGTCACGGCGGAAAAAGTCACGGTCAACAGCAAAGGGGATACCTCCCTTAATTTTGAAAACGATTGTAATATAGAACAGATTATAATCGACAGCGAAGATGGCAAGGTTGAAATTACAACCGACGATACGTCGACTATCGATCTTGTATCGGTCGAAAACGCACAAGACGATGTTACCCTTAGCGGAACCTTTGTCGAAGTCGAGATTGTAGGCGACGAAATCGAACTTGAATTTAGCGAAGCGACTGTCGAAGACCTTATTGTAGAGGGAATCGACAATGTCATAACGTTCGACCGCGACACGTTGGCGGAAACGGTTGTTGTGGACAAAGACGCAGACGGTAACGAATTTATTATCGAAGGCGAAGTCGAAGTGTTGGAAACCGAGGGCGAAGACACCGCGGTTTCGGTTGACACAGACGGAGTTTTGGGAACGATTAGTTTTATGGAACGCGACTCGAAACTTGAAACGGACGGACAAGTAGACGAAGTTTTAATTTATGAAGACGCAACAGACATAGTTATTGATATATCAAACAACGGCGTAGTTTCTGCCGTTGCAAGCGAAACCGACGTCGAGATTAATTCGATTGGCGACGGTACGTTAGAGTTGACTATCGGCGCGTCGTCCGATTTTGACGGAACCGCCGACAGCGAAAGACATATATCGACGACACAACCGATTGTTGGCGGCGAGCCAAACTATGATGGATATGTCTCAACCGGTTACTATGGTTCTCGCCGTATCCAAGGTGTTGCGGTCAACAACGATTATCCTACTGTTGGAACAATGATGCGCGCCGTGCCATATCCAACCGACGCGACATACGTTGCGGACTGGTATGTCGGCGGAGTGTTCAAGGTTAGGGGAGACCATTACACAGCAACGGCGTACGACGTAGGTCAAACTATCTCGGTTAGAATATACGGAACGGGAAGATACTACGGAACGGCAACCGACACGACGCTTGGCACGGTTCACTATCCAAAAGGCGTTGCAAGCGATATAGACCTTGCGAAATACATAACCTCGCCGGTGGTAGGCAGGACACCCGAAACCAACTTTAAACACGACGGTTACATCGAGGGCGTGGGCGCGCTTTCTTGGACAGGAAACCCGACAGTGTTTGAGGCAAACCACACAGACCACTACAGCGTAACCGCGACGTTCCGGCTTAAAGACAGCTCGAACACCTCGCTAATCGGCGCGAATATATATAACTCGGAGGGTACGGTGGCGGTTATACGCCGAACCGAGTCGGAGGCTACCGTTATGGTTACCTATCCGAAGACGTTGGT
>CAYJJR010000131.1:0-4441 GCA_964370565.1 uncultured Oscillospiraceae bacterium
AACAACGCAAGGAAGAACAGAAGATCAGAACACGCAGACTTATTCAACGAGGGGCGATTTTAGAGAGCATTAATCCGACTTTTGTTTCTATTCCAAATGAAGTTTTGCAAGAATATTTAAACCGAATTTTGAGAACCCCGGAAGCCGAAAAGGTGCTTGCTTCAATGATAGAAAGTGACCACGCCGAGCCGAGCGATACAGCGAAACCGACACAGGAACAGACGAGGAACGCAGAAACCGGGTAAGTCCCTTGCTTGCAAGGGCGCACTTATACACCATATACAACGGTGTGTGCGAACTGCGTTGCAATGGGGACTAATCCCCAAACCCCTTTTATACGAGAACCGAAACATATCCGCATACCGACCACCACCCTTGACAAAGCAAAATTGAAATGCCCCTTAATCGTGCCGACGGTGAGAAACTCAAAAATATAAAACTTTCTTTCTCCGTCAGTTTTGGCATTTTAGCATTTCAATTTCACTTCGTAAAGTGCAAGCCACAATTAAAATTGTGGTGGTTAAACTGTGCTATGTTTTGGCTTTTTGCCTTTGGTTCAAAATCTAAAAATATGAAGGAGCGTTTTTGTGGCGATATTTCATTTAAGTTGCAAAGTGATAAGTCGTGGCAATGGGAAATCGGCAGTTGCTGCGGCGGCATATCGAAGCGGTGAGAAAATCACAAATGAATATGACGGCGAAACTCACGACTACACAAAAAAAGGCGGTATCTTTTCAACCGCTATTTTGCTACCACCTAATGCACCGAAAGAATATGCCGACCGCTCTACTCTTTGGAACGCTGTTGAAAAAATAGAGAAATCTAAAAACGCTCAACTTGCACGAGAGGTTGAAGTAGCAATTCCAAAAGAACTCCAAAAAGGACAATGGGCGATTTTAATGCGTGAGTATTGCAAAACAAACTTTGTAGATAAAGGCATGATTGCGGATTTTTCAATCCACAACAAAGACGATAATAACCCTCATTGCCACATCTTACTAACAATGCGACCTATCAAAGAAAATGGTGAATGGGGAGCAAAGTCACGCAAGGTATATGACCTTGACGAGAACGGACAGCGAATAAAGCTGTCGAGCGGTAATTGGAAGTCTCACAAAGAAGATACCACCGATTGGAACGATCAGAGCAACGCTGAACTATGGCGAGCAAACTGGAGCGAGCATTGTAATCGCTATCTTGAAAAGATTGGATATAGTGAGCGTATCGACCACCGCAGTTATGAAAGGCAAGGTGTCTCGCTTATCCCTCAAATTCATCTTGGAGTATCCGCTTCACAGATGGAGCAAAAAGGCATTGCCACAGATCGTGGGAACGCCAACCGCCAGATACTGAACGACAATAAACTTATCATTCAAACAAGGGCGAGAATATCAAGGCTTATGAAGTGGCAACGAGAGTTAAAAGCTCAACCGTTGGATTTAAAACAAGCTGGTATTAAAACTTCGATTATTGATACTCTACAAGCAAACAAGACAGCATCAACAAGCAGATATCAAAAAACAAAAGACCTTAAAAATTATGTGTCTGTTTGGAACTTTTTGCAGAAACATAACGTTGATAACATCGAAGACTTTGCTTCAAAGATAGTTGACATGAACGAGAGTTTTTATGCGCTCAAACGAGAGGCTAACATCACTCAAAAAGCTATTGACGATAGAGAGAAGCAAATAACCTTATGGACCGAATATGATAGATTAAAACCGCTTTTTAAGAGATATCAAAAGTTGCAGGGCGAAACAAAACAACAGTTTTATGCTACACATTGCGCCGAGCTTGACCGAGCGAATGAGCTGAATAAATATTGGGGCGATTATGTTTCTTCCGGGGGGAAAATATCGCCGAAACAATGGGCAGATGATATTAGAAAACTCAAAAATGATGTCTTGCTTTGTGAGTGGAAAATGAACGCTTTGAAAGATGAAATCGGAAGTGCGGAGAGGATTAGAAAGGCACTTGATGAGATTGTGGAGAGCGAGAAAAACAGTCGGAGAGTTGCGGAGCAAGGGCGAGAGAAATAGTTGCAACATTACGCATTTAAAAAAACTGAATTGAGTATTTTTCAAAATTTTTAGGTTTTAAATAACCTCGTTGTAAAGTTTCCTTGTTTTCCGTTATTTTATTTAAAAAATATGTTGAAATCTGTCTAATAAGTGCTATACTTGTATTAACACTTTTTAGCATTAAATAGTATTTAATATTATAGCTTTCTATTAAAATAAAAATGATATATGGAGACCGTATGGAAAACAAAACTGCTAACTTGGGGTTTGAAAAACAAATATGGGAAGCCGCTTGTGTGCTTCGGGGAAATCTTGATGCGTCGGAGTATAAATCGGTTGTGTTGGGGCTTATTTTTTTGAAATATATCTCCGACCGTTTCGAGGGCAAGTATAACGAACTGGTTGCCGAGGGTGACGGCTTTGAAGAAGATATCGACGAATACACATCGGAGGGCATTTTTTTCGTTCCCGAAACCGCTCGCTGGAGCGTAATTTCAGAAGCGGCACATACCCCCGAAATCGGAACGGTTATTGACGACGCTATGCGTAGCATTGAAAAGGAAAACAAACGGTTAAAGGATATTTTGCCGAAAAACTTTGCTCGCCCCGAACTTGACAAAAGACGGCTTGGCGAAGTTGTTGATCTTTTTACTAACGTTAAAATGTCGGAACACGGAAGTAGCAAAGACATTTTGGGGCGCACCTATGAATACTGTCTGTCTAAGTTTGCGGAACAAGAGGGCAAACTCGCCGGAGAATTTTATACCCCTGCTTGTGTTGTTCAAACATTGGTCGAGGTTTTGCAACCGTACAACGGGCGTGTGTATGACCCTTGTTGCGGTTCGGGCGGTATGTTTGTTCAATCGGCAAAGTTTATCGAAAACCACGGCGGAAACATCGGAAACATTTCAGTATACGGTCAAGACAGCAACCCCACCACTTGGAAAATGGCTCAAATGAACCTTGCTATCCGTGGGATTGAAGCAGACCTTGGAAAATACAACGCAGATACATTTTTTAACGATTGCCACCCACAGTTAAAAGCTGATTTTATAATGGCAAACCCACCGTTTAATCTTTCGGGTTGGGGCGTCGACAAGTTGCTTGATGATGTGCGTTGGCAATATGGCACACCGCCGGCGGGCAACGCCAACTTTGCGTGGCTTCAACACATGATATGGCATTTAGCGCCGAACGGAAAAATCGGCATGGTGCTTGCAAACGGTTCTCTTTCCTCCGCGACAGGTGGCGAGGGCGATATACGAAAAAACATTATTGAAGCTGACCTTGTTGATTGTATTGTCGCTATGCCGACACAGCTTTTTTATACAACCGGAATTCCCGTGTCGCTTTGGTTTTTGTCAAAGAACAAGAAGCAAAAGGGCAAGACTTTGTTTATAGATGCTCGCAAAATGGGAACTATGGTCACTCGTAAGCTCCGTGAAATGACGGAAACCGATATTGCAAAGATTGCCGATACATATAATGCTTTTGCCGACGGCACACTCGAAGATGTCAAAGGCTTTTGTGCGGTTGTTTCAACCGCCGACATTGCAAAGCAAGATTATATCCTAACGCCGGGACGATATGTCGGCATAGAAGAACAAGAGGACGACGGCGAACCGTTCGAGGAAAAAATGGCACGACTTACGGGGGAACTGTCCGACCTGTTCGCAAAGTCGCATGAGTTAGAGGACGAGATACGGAACAACTTGGGGGCGATTGGGTATGAAATCTAATTGGAGCATAAAAACAGTAAAAGAATTGATTGATGAGAATATGCTTGAAAAACCGTTAGATGGCAATCATGGTAACTTACATCCAAAGTCAAGCGACTATACAACAGAAGGCACTCCATTTATTATGGCAAATGATCTGCAAAACGGAACCATAAATTACAACAATTGTTATTTTGTTGACGATGTTACTGCAAGTAAATTAAAAAAAGGCTTTGCAAAAACAGGCGATGTATTAATAACTCATAAAGCCACTATAGGAAGAACGGCTATTGTTGATGATACTTACAAAGAAATAATTTTGACGCCACAAGTTACTTTTTATCGTGTTATCAAAGGAATAGATAATAGATTTTTAAAGTTTTACTTCGATAGTTTTGAATTTCAAAACTTATTTGCAAATTGGGCTGGTGGTGGTAGTACGAGATTGTATCTAGGTATTACACAACAACAAAACCTACCAATACTTTTGCCTCCCCTCGAAACCCAAAAACAAATTGCAAAAATCCTATCCTCAATCGACGATAAAATCGAGCTTAATAATAAGATAAACGATAATTTAGAACAGCAAGCACAAGCGATTTATAGCGATATGTTTGTTAATAATGATAAAAATAATATATTAAGTGATATTGCTAATATAACTATGGGACAATCTCCTGCTGGTAGTAGCTATAACGAAAC
>CAYJJR010000132.1:0-4321 GCA_964370565.1 uncultured Oscillospiraceae bacterium
GCGACGTTTCGGGCGGATACTACAACGAAAAAGGTCTTAATATCCCCGAAATGCTCGAATACATAGCAAACAGTGAAAAAAGATCTCTCGAAGGCTACAAAGCCGACGGAGTCTCAAACATAACAAACGAAGATATAATTACGTGTAAATGTGACATTCTTCTACCATGTGCGCTTGAAAACCAGATAACCGCAAGCAAAGCGGTTGAAGTTCAAGCAAAACTTGTCGTCGAAGGCGCAAACGGTCCTACGACTATTGCGGCGGACGACATAATGACGGAACGCGGCATCTTTGTCGTGCCCGACATTCTTGCAAACGCCGGCGGTGTTGTTGTTTCATACTTTGAATGGTGTCAAAACGAACAACACATGAACTGGGAACTCGACGAGATAAACGCTCAACTCGAAAGAATTATGCAAAAAGCTTTCGACGAAGTTGCAGCTATGAAAGTTAAACAAAACTGTAACCTAAGGAAAGCAGCATATGCTGTCGCTATCGGACGTCTTTCCGCGGCTAAACAGTTCAGAGAAATTTTCCCCTAATAGATATAATGTAAACGAAAAAAAAGCAACCGACAAAAAAATCGGTTGCTTTTTTGTGTCAAAAAAGGTGCACACTAAAAAATAGTGCACAAACTCGTGGGTAGTACGTTGTGTCAGTCAAAACTTTACAAATACCCTCTCAGTCACTTCGTGACAGTCTCTCCATTATGGCGAGTATCGCCATTTTAGGGAGAGCTGTCAATCTCGGATTGACTGAGAGGGCAAATGAAAAACTATTCATGTAAACTTTTGGATGACACAAGATAGTAGGGGCGGATACCATCCGCCCGCCATTAGTTGCACAAATTATATCAACTACTGTTGTTGCGATATTAAAACGACAAAAATGGTAATAACAAAACCATTAATCTACGGTTTTTTGCCACATTAGCGATTGTTTGGAACGGGCGAATAAAAAGCCAACTAAAGTTGGCGTTGCCGCCCCGACATCCCACCCATTATGTTTGTGCAAAATACCGAACTGCGTTTTTTCGATATGGGTTTTTCGATAGTGTGAAAGCTCCGCTTTGTTGCAAAGCTTTCACATCTTCTCTTAAAATCCGTCCGAAAGTTTAAAATCTGTCGTTTCGGTCACGGGGTTTCCCGTGACATCGCCAAGTTCATATATGCCGGACGTTCCCTCGAGAACGTCTGTCGGGTCGATGTTGTATTCACCAATCATCATGGCAAAATGCAGATGTGGCCCCGTCGACCACCAACCTGTCGAGCCGACAACCCCAATCTCCTGCCCTTTTTCAACCATCTCGCCCGTCTCGACCGATGTGTCGTCCAAATGGTAGTAGATAGAATGTAGCCCGTTGCCGTGTTCAATCATGATTGTTCCGCCGCTTTGCATGAGAAATCCCGCGAACAGGACTTTTCCGTGGTTTGGCGCTACTATCGGAGTTCCGGTTTTACAAGCAAAATCAACACCAACGTGATACATAACGCCATCATATCCACCGTATGGCCCTGTGTAGGTTATGTATCTTTCAACACCAAACGTCGAGCTTACCCAATATCCTTCGGCGGTATCCGAAACAGGAGGAATAAAAAGGCCTTCCCAATAAACTTCGGGGTCAAAGTTGAAATATAGCGGACTATATACTACATTAAAATCCTGTTCGGGCGGAATGTCAACCGTTTCGGACGGCCCCGGAGCTTCGAGTTCAAAACTTTCTTGTTCATATATCTTTTTGACAACCTCGAAGTCGAACGACTGAACATGTTCGCCCACCGTAACCTCAACCGAATAGTTGCCCGGCTGTTGCCTGTAGCTTATCGGAACATACGCCCACCGCAGTTCGTCGTCCTGCATAAACGTCGGAATAGGTCCCATTGGTTCGCCGTCTGAGTCATACATCTGCGCCGAAATATCGCCGCTGATATTTTTTGCCGAGATAACATATGCGCCGGCTTGTATGATCTCGGTGTTTGAAATTGATATTTCGGGCAAAAAGCTGTAGTTGACGTTGAATTTATATGTAATTTTGGAATTTGGCATAACCTCAAAACTGTGAAGTCCGTTTGACGTCGCTTTAAAAGAAGCGAGCGTGCCGATTTCTCCCGAAAAAACCTGCTCGCCGTTCCCGTCTGTGACGGTGGCGGTTCCCTCTGTAAGGCCGGTGACCGTCGGGGCGTTTTCCGTCTTTTGTTCAAACGTCGAAACAGTTCCGCTTCCGCCGCTAATAGCAACATCGTTGCCCGCGATAGTCTTGCCTGTCGTGTCGAACCAAAACGGTTCGATTATCGCGTTGTCCACCAAAATGGGAGAGGGGTTGGCGGTTATCAACGCTTTTTCGCTTTGCTCGTCTGAAAACGCAAATCTTGCAAAAGGCGTGAACAATTCAACGACATTGCCGTCGCTGTCCTTTGACGCAAGCTGTCCGCTTTCGGGGTTATACAATATCTTAAACGAAACTTCGCCGCCGTCGCTCGCTTCAAAAAAAAGCTCTCCCAACGTTTGCGGAAAATTAATCTCGTTTGCTCCGCTTCCCTTTGTAACCGAAGATGCGACAAGTGCGGTTGCAACAACGCCTTGTTTCTCGAAATCTTCGCCGCCCGAAAGAGAAACTATCTTGACATAGTCCCCAAAAAGTTTAATGCCGCTTTTTAAACTCGGCGTAAATATGGCGGTTATCAAAACTACAATTAAAAACAAAGACAACGCCAACGCTATTATCAAATAAGGCTTTTTGCGTTTGTTCTTGGGGTTTTTTTTGTTTTCGGGCGGCTTGTTTGACGTCCCGGGCGCTTTAAAAGTATAGTTTTTTGTATCACTCACTTTTGCCACTACTCCTTTTGACATAATTCATGGTGAATTGGATATTATAATATTAATAGTCCTCACGTTACAAATATTATAACATATATATTTAATTTTTCTTGTGTTAATTTGACGGAATTTAGATATATAGTTGTTTTGAATTTTAACATATCTACAAATATGGGAAAATAGTTTACTTTTTGCTTTAATTTGTGTATAATGATTTGAGCAACGTCCAAATTTAATACGTTATTTTTTATCTTAAAGGAGTTTATAAAATGAAGAAAATTATTGCACTTGTTTTGTGCATAACGTTGTCGCTTTCGCTTATAGCATGCGGCACCGAAACAGACGAACCCATCCAATTGGGTACCGTTAATCCGTTCGACAAAGAAAGTATCGGTGTTGCCGGTACAGTTGAAGTTGACGCAACAAAAGACGCGTATAACCGTTTGACAGGCGAATATAACCTAGCTCGTGACCGTGAAAAATCACGTCCCGTTGCTGTTGCTGTCAACAACATCGTTTACGCTATTCCCCAATACGGAATTTCGTACGCTGATTTCATCACCGAGATGGAAACAGAAGGCGGTATCACACGTTTGATGTGTGTATTTGGCGACACTCGTGAGCTTGACATGGTCGGTTCGGTTCGTTCGCTTCGTGACCAATTTATGCAGATTCTTCTTCCTATCGACGCTATGATAGTTCACATCGGTAAATCTATCTACGCCGAAAGATTTATGGCACAATATAACTACGAAACAATCGACGGAGACGTTATCCGTGAAGCAGTTTCGATGAACAACGATATCTTCGCTCAAAGAGGCGAATCGGAACACAGCTGGTTTACTTCGGGTCTTGAAATCGAAACAGGTATGGACCTTGCCGGAGTAACGCTTGAAACCTCTTCTTCCGACGTAAAACTCTTTAACTTTGTCGAAGTTGACGCTGAAAAAATCGTTCCGACAGCAGGAACGGCAAACGAAGTTACGTTTGATTATTCAAGCGGATATGACGGAGATTTCCGTTATGACGCCGAAACCGGAAAATACCTTAAATGGCAACACGGCAAAGCCCAAGTAGATGCCGGCAACGACAACAAACAACTTGAGTTTGAAAACGTATTTTTGTTAACAGCAGTCATTACAGACCGTGAAGACGCAGACCTCATCGAAGTTGACTATGTTCAAGGTGGAGTTGGATACTATTTCACACAAGGCGCATATCAAGAAATCAACTGGTCTAAATCAGACGCTTCCGCTCCGTTTGTGTTCACAGACGCTTCGACAGGCGAAGAAGTAAGCGTTAACACAGGAAAGAGCTTCCTCGCAGTTATCCGCACAGACTATGCAGACTCGATTGAGATTGCATAATTAAAACAACTATAGCATTTTAGAAATTTTATATTTACAAATCAAGCAAAGAAACCCCGCCATGAGAGCCGAGAAAAGGCAATCATGGCGGGTTTAATCTTGTCAAAAAAGTTTTGAAAATATGACGTCTAAAAAAG
>CAYJJR010000133.1:0-4317 GCA_964370565.1 uncultured Oscillospiraceae bacterium
CGCCGTATTCGACAACCTCGCCCAATAAAAAGAACGCCGTGTTGTCCGAAACCCTTACGGCTTGTTGCATGTTGTGGGTTACGATAATTATAGTATATTTTTCTTTAAGTTCAATTGCAAGTTCTTCAATCTTTGCGGTTGAAATTGGATCAAGTGCGCTTGTCGGTTCGTCCATGAGAAGAATTTTCGGTTGAACGGCAAGTGCTCGCGCTATACAAAGGCGTTGTTGTTGTCCGCCCGAAAGACTAAGCGCGTTTTTCTTTAACCTATCCTTAACCTCATCCCATATTGCCGCCGAACGCAAACTTTGTTCGACAAGCATGTCAAGCTCGGCGTGGGTGTATTTGCCGTGGAGTCTCGGGCCATATGCAACGTTGTCGTATATGCTCATTGGAAACGGATTTGGTTTTTGAAACACCATTCCAATGGTTTTTCTAAGTTCCGTTATATCGACATCTTTGTCAAAAATGCTTTTGCCGTCAAAAAGTACGTCGCCGTCTATCCTTACGCTGTCGATAAGATCGTTCATTCGGTTAAGCGTTTTCAAATATGTGGATTTTCCGCAACCGGAAGGACCGATAAGCGCGGTTATCTCTTTTTCAGGTATCTTCATGTTTATGTCTATAAGTGCTTTAAATTCGCCGTAGTATAAATCTAGGTTAACGGCTTCTATAATGGTTGGTTTGTTGTTATCCATACTGCTCCTTAATTTTTTTGTTATATCAATTTTTTGCGAACCCTTTTTTGCACAAGTTTTGTCGCGAAGTTTAAGCAAAGCACAAGTATCAAAAGAATTGCCGCAATAGCAAACCCAACTTCAAACTCGCCACGTTCCGCAACATACATGTAAAGCGCAACCGAAAGAGTTCCTCCGCTGTTGGAGTATGCTTCAAAAATATTGGTAACCGTTCCGGCCGCAAGTCCCGCGGTGAATAAAAGCGCGGCACTTTCGCCAACAATGCGCCCGACCGCGAGTATACAGCCCGTTATTATGCCGTCGATACAGCTCGGAAGCACGACGGTTCGTATCATATACCATTTAGTAGCGCCTAGTCCCAAAGCACCTTCACGATAGTGTTGTGGAACCGTTTTAAGGCTTTCTTGTGTTGTGCGTATTATAGTCGGGAGAATAATGATAACCATAGTAAGGCTGCCCGACATAAGGCTTAACTGGAACCCCATTAGTTGTCCGAAAAACAGCGCGCCAACCATGCCGAAGATTATCGACGGAATAGCCGCCAAAATCTCGATAGTCGCTTCGATAAACGCCAAAAACTTTTTGCTTTTTACATATTCGGTAAGGTAGATAGCCGCACCAATTCCGATAGGAAGAACTATCGCAAGTGATAGCAGTATAACATAAAATGTATTCAAAATGTTTGGAAGTATTCCAATTGTTTTGTTGCGGTGGCTAGGCGCGGTTGATAGAAGTTCCCACGTTATGTGGGGAATTCCCCTATACAATATGTAACCTATTATACAAGCTAAAAGTAACACAGTAAAGCCTGTCGCCGTGTATATAAATCCCTTTAAGATGTTATCTTGAATTTTTCTTTTTTTACTCATTTCTTTTGTCCTCCTTTTTTAATCAAAAGGTTCATAACCATGTTTAAAAGAAGAATGAAGATAAAGAGAATGAGCGCTATCGAAAACAACGCTTCGCGGTGGAGTCCGCTCGCATATCCCATATCTTTTGCAACCGCTGTTGTGAGAAGCGCAACGCTTTCAAAAAGCTTTGGCATGTTGGCGACATTTCCGGCAACCATCATAACCGCCATAGCTTCGCCAACCGCGCGGCCAATCCCCAAAATTACGCCGGCGGCAATTCCGCTTTTTGCGGCCGGTATGCTTATCTTAAACACCGTTTCGATATGACTTGCCCCAAGCGCGAGGCTTGCTTGTTCGTATTCTTCGGGCACAGCGTTTAAAGCTGTTTCGCTTATCGAGATAATCGACGGCAGTATCATAACCGAAAGAACTATGATAGCCGCAAAAAGCCCCGAACCTTTCGGAAGGTCAAATATGTCGGCGATTGCCGGAACGAGAAGAAGTGCGCCGAGAAGACCATAGACAACGCTTGGTATTCCGGACAAAAGTTCAACCGCCGGGCGCACAAGCGAAGCAACTTTTGGGCTTGCAACCTTTGATAAAAATACAGCGGTTAAAAGGCCTATCGGAATTCCAAGTATTGTAGCTCCGGCAGTAGCGTAGATGCTTGAAAGGATTATAGGGAATATTCCAAATTCCGGCTCACCCGCCGTCGGTTTCCAAACCCTACCGAAAAGAAAATCGAAAAGACCTATCTCGATAATTCCGGGAATACCGGAAACTAACATATATAAAGAAATCAAAACCACAAATGCTATAGCCGTTAATCCACATATCAAAAAAACTACATTCATTAGTTTTTCGATAAAATATTTAAATTTCATGTTAAGTACAATGCCTTTCTTGGTGTGTTGCTATGTTTAATTTCGCAAGAAAATCCCGACATACGGTAAATGTCGAGAAATTCTTGATATTTTTCGCCAATAGGCAAAACTTGTTATGCTACGGGGATTGCGCCTGCGTCAAGGATAAGTTGTTCTGTTGCGGGGCTTACTGCCCATTCCATAAACGCTTGTGCTGTTGCGTTTGTTCCGTCAGTTTGTGTTGCGAACACGAATGGTCTTTGGATTTTGTATGAACCGTCTTTAATTGTGTCAACCGAAGGAGCAACGCCGTCTATTGTTATTGCTTTAACGCTGTCCGAAATTGAAGAAACCGAGGTGTAACCAATTGCGCCTTCGTTAGCTTGAACGCTTGCAATTACGCCGCCGCCCGAAGCTTGTTCTTCAGCATATGCACATTGGTCTTTGACGTCTACGATGCTTTCAAATCCGTCACGTGTGCCGGAAGCCGAGTCGCGGCCTATCATAACGATTTCCATGTCTGCTCCGCCAACTTCGCTCCAGTTTGTGATTTCACCTTTTGCGATGCTTGCAAGGTCTTCAAGGCTTAAGTCTTCAACCGTGTTTGCCGGATTTACGATAATTCCAATGCCGTCGAGTGCGAAAACAGTTTCTGTTAACGTTGCTTTTTCGTCGTCTTTAAGTCCACGGCTTGAAAGTCCGATATCAAGTGTTCCGTCTGCTGCGCCTGCTACGCCTGTGCTCGAGCCTGTCGGAGCGTATGTGATGCTAACGTCGTTTTCTTCCATGTAAACTTCCATCATCGATTGGATAACCGCTTCAACCGAAGTCGATCCGCCCGTTGCAAGTTTTCCGCTTTGTGCGGCGTCGGTGCTTTCTGTGCTTGTGGGTTCTGTCGAAGCGCAAGCTGTGAACAAGCTAGCTGCAACAACAATAATTGTTAATACTGCGATAAGTTTTTTCATTTTTTGTGATTTCCTTTTTCATTTAGTTTTAATAATTTTGACATCTCTTAGTTTATAGACGTTTTGTAAAGTGTAAAAGCGTTGTTTTGTTAAATCTATGTAAAGTCAAAAAATTAAATTGTTCATAAATTATTTTATTTTTCAATTTATAATAATGTTATAATAATATCGGTTAATAAATAAAAGTATGGTTTAGTTTAAAGGGTGGTTTTAAAAGTATTTTTAAAGAAAAGAGGGAGCAGATTATGTTTGAAAACAAATACTACAGCAACGACAAGATGATTAGAGAATACATTATTAAGATTATATGTAAAAAACTAATTATATTTGGTTGCTTAATCTCTGTTGTTGGGATTTTACTTTGTATATCGGTGGCTCTTGAACAAGATATCTTAAAATTCGGCGTTTTCTTAACCGCTACTTTTGTTGTTATAGCCACAACAGCTTTAACGCCTTTTATTACATTAAAAGATTATAAACGAAACGAAATCGCTTTGAACGGCGGAAAAAAGCATGAAACGATGGTTTTGTTCGACGACAAGATATCTTTGTCCGAGGGGACGTTTAAAATCGAGGTTGAATACAACCAAATAAATGCAATACATATTCTAAAAAATTCTTGTGTTCTCATGTTTGGAAAGACCAACGGCATTATGATAGAACAAAATTCTTTTACCAAAGGAACGTTTGAGGGGTTGCTTCTTTTCCTTAAACAAAAGTGTAAACAAGTAAAAACGACTTAACAAGCGAGAGAGTATCTTTGTATCAACGCATATAAATAATTTTATTACATAGTAAAACGGCGAAACTTTGAGAATTCTCAAAATTTCGCCGTTTCAGACTGTCGAAAAACCCCTATTTCTAAATACCAGGCAAAGCGTGGCAAGGATTATTTATATAATATTTGTTCCAAATATTATATAAATTCGCCATGTGGCTTT
>CAYJJR010000134.1:0-4301 GCA_964370565.1 uncultured Oscillospiraceae bacterium
ATCACTATAAAATTTAATTTTAAACGCTACGCTGAACGCAAGCTTTCGCTACGCTAAAATCAAGCTTTCGCTACGCTAAAATCAAGCTTTCGCTACGCGAAAGCTATGACAATGCCGCCTTCATACGCATACATCGACGAAAGGCCGCCTGTCGGGGTTAGGGTAACTTGTTTAATCGCCTTGCACCTTTCGAGAATATCTTTTTTCAAAGCCTCTGCCCTTTCGGAACAGTTGCAATACGCCAACACAAGGTTAACCGAGTTCGGTTTTAAATCGTCTGTTTTTTCCGCGATCACAGACACGAGTTTGTTGAGCGTCTGTTGAAATCCGCGTACTTTGCACATGACATCAATCTCACCTTTGTCGCTTGCACACATGATGGGAAACGTGTTGAGAATCGACGCGGCAGACGCTTTAATTCTGCTTACCCTGCCGTTTTTAACAAGATTTTCAAGGCTTTCAAGAACAAAGATAGTCTGCATTCTTGATATAAAAGCCTCCACGCCGGCCACAATCGTTTCATAAGAACAGTTTTGTTTAATTAAACGATTTATCTCCATAGCGATAAGGGTTTCCCCCGACGCCGCACTTTTTGAATCAAATATGTGTATCTTTTTCTCGGGGCTTTCGGTAAGCACCATGTCTTTGGCGACAACCGCCGAACCATACGTTCCGGAAAGAGCGGAAGAAAGCGTTATAACAAACGACTCAAGGTGCTTTCTCATGATCTTTGCAAAATCTTCGGGGGACGGGCAGTTAGAACGCGCCGGTTCTTTGTGTGCCTTAAGTTCCTCCATCAACGCCACGGTATCCAATTCGGGGACGTCGACATATTCGTTGCCATTCGCAACCCTTATCGTTAACGGTGCAAATTCGATATCTAGTTGTTCTCTTAATTCCTCGGTCGTGTCACACGAGCTGTCCGCTATAATCTTCATTTATTTTGTTCCCTTCTTTTTTGTCTTGTGTTCGTTTCGTTGTTATTGTTTTCAATTGCAATCTTTTAATTTTAGACAAACACAAAACCCTGTTTGAAATTAATTTTCAAACTCTAAGGCAAACCGACAATACTATTTTATCGATCTGTTGCTTTTATTGTACTGTATTTCTATCAAAAATACAATCAATTTCAACATCAATAATGAACATTTCGATTTCGCCGACCGGGTTAAAGATAAAATCGCTATTATTTTGGCTTTTTCTTGCCTAAATTTATCTTGCTCTCTGTCTTTGTCGATATTCTTTTAATGTTCCCGCGATGCATAAAAATAACCAAACCGCCACCGGCTATCGACATAATCAAGATGGCCGTGTTGTACATAAAAGCCGCAACAAAAAGCGGAAACGCGACAGCGGCGAGAACCGAACCCAGAGAAACCATCTTTGAAAGCAAAACGGTTAGCGCAAAAACAACTATTATAACGCAAGCTATTCGCCAATCAAAAAACAGTATCGCGAAAACCGCGGTTAAAACGCCTTTGCCTCCTTTAAAATCGAAAAAAACCGGGAAACAATGGCCTATTATACAAAACAAAACCGCAAGCATCATGCCTTCGGCGGCAAGCCCTAGCGGCGTCATTAACATCATCGCGATATAACAAGAGGCAACCCCTTTAAGCCCGTCGATAGCGAGCACAACCCAAAAACCGCTTAGTCCGAAAGACCTTATGTAGTTTGTTAACCCTGCATTTTTGCTTCCGTATTCTCTAACGTCGGTCTTGTTGATAAATTTAGAGCTGAAAATAGCTCCGTTTAAACACCCCAAAAGATATGAGGTTAGAGCAATCAACAAAAAACTGAAAATTGTGTAATCCATATTTATAACCATACTCCTTTTCTTAAAACGAAAACTTCGCTCGCAATATGTCAAAAAACAATAACTTTATTTTAAAATTCATTTATAAAGCAAGCCGAATTGAAACATTTGTAAAAAACATTACTTTTAGAATTATATTTTTATTATTTCTATTTGTCAATCCCATAAATAATGTGTTATACTTACAATAACATACGTCTTCTAAAAAATAATTAAATTGAGGTGGCGACAATGGCGATGGGAGATATTTTGTATCTTGTGATACCGTGTTTTAACGAAGAAGAGGTTTTGCCCGAAACCTATAAACGTTTAAAAGATAAGATGGAAGTTTTGATTAAACAAAAAACAATCTCGAAAAATTCGCGCGTTGTTTTTATCGACGACGGTTCAAGCGACGAGACATGGGAGCAAATTGAACATTTCCACAAACAAGATAACCTGTTTTCCGGGCTAAAACTTTCTAAAAACCGCGGACATCAAAACGCGTTGCTCGCAGGGCTTATGACCGCGCGAGAATGTGCCGACGTTGTTATATCTATGGACAGCGATCTCCAAGACGACATAGACGCGATAGACAGATTTCTCGAACAATATAACGACGGCGCCGACATCGTTTACGGCGTTCGTTCAAAACGCAAAAAAGACAGCATGTTCAAGCGTTCAACCGCTCAATCGTTCTACAAACTCATGAACATGTTCGGGGCAAACGTTGTGTACAACCACGCCGACTACAGGCTTATGAGCAAACGCGCCCTCGACGCTCTCGCCGAGTTTAAAGAGGTCAACTTGTTTTTACGCGGAATGGTTACGCTTGTCGGGTTCACAACCGCCACCGTTGAATATGAACGAAGCGAACGATTTGCCGGCGAAAGCAAATATCCGCTAGGCAAGATGCTTTCCCTTGCGTTTGACGGCATAACCTCATTTTCAATTAAACCAATACGCATGATAACCGGCCTTGGGATCTTTATAATTATCGTCTGCCTTGCAGCAATTATATATACGCTTCTTTCGATGATGATGGGTTACGTCGTAACCGGTTGGAGCTCGACTATGCTTTCTATCTGGTTAATCGGCGGAATTCAAGTCGCTTCGCTTGGCGTAATTGGGGAATATATCGGCAAGATATATGTCGAAACTAAAGCAAGGCCGAGATTTATTATCGAACAGTTTATAAACAAAAAGTAACCAAAATCAAATATAAAAGATAAAGGGGTGTGGCACGAAGCCACATCCCTGTTTGCTGTTCATAAACTTTTACATTTTGTGCTTTAAAATCCATTTAAGAATTTCATTATAATTTACGCTTCCGTCTGCAACACCTAACCCTAAATCAATAAGTTCTTTTTGCGAATAGGAAATTTTGATTTTATTCAATTTAAGTGTCATAAGCATAACAAGTATACCTATTCTTTTATTGCCATCAACGAAGGCATGGTTGCTAATAATAGCAAAGCAAAGCCTTGCCGATTTTTCCTCAACCGCACTGTAAACTTCCTCATCACCAAAAGCACCATAAGCACTATAAACCGCCGATTCAAGCAAGCCAATGTCACGAATACCATCAGTTCCACCTGTTTTTATTATTAGTTTACTGTGGATAGATAAAATTTCACTAATGTTTAATAAAATCATTTCGCAAGTTCCACAAACGCTTCAAGGTTTTCCTCAATTAAATTATCTGCTGTGCTTGATATTAACTGCGCCCTTTTGGCTCGAAGTTCTTGTATTTCATCGTATTCCTCAAAATCAACAAGCACATATTTAGGTTTGTTGTTTTTCAGAATAACAGCCATTCCGCTCTCGTCCACCAACCTAACTACTTTAGAAAAATTTTGGTTAGCCTCTGTCATGGCAACTAAATTGTTTGTATTTACTAGCATATATTTCACCTCAATTATATTATACGCAAATTTTAGGATAAATTCAACCTATTTTTATATTGTGGTATATGTCTTTCTGATTTCACACAAAAACGAGGAGCAACGTAGCGATGTGCGCGATGACTTTTATCTTTTTATAAAAAGTCGTCGCAAACTAAGCGAAGTTTGCAAAATTGCATCTATGTATACCAAAAATCGAAAAAAGGTGCTAGCGACTAGGTTTACGTTATGAGGGCGCTTGCAACCGAATAGTAAACCCGAGCGTGCCTTTTTTCGGAAAACGAGGAGCAACGTAGCGGTGTGCGCGATGACTTTTATCTTTTTATAAAAAGTCGTCGCAAACTAAGCGAAGTTTGCGTAATTGCATCTATCTATACCAAAAATCGAAAAAAGGTGCTAGCGACTAGGTTTACGTTATGAGGGCGCTTGCAACCGAATAGTAAACCCGAGCGTGCCTTTTTTCGGAAAACGAGGAGCAACGTAGCGGTGTGCGCGATGACTTTCATCTTTTTATAAAAAGTCGTCGCAAACTAAGCGAAGTTTGCGAAATTGCATCTATCTATACCAAAAATCGAAAAAAGGTGCTAGCGACTAGGTTTACG
>CAYJJR010000135.1:0-4297 GCA_964370565.1 uncultured Oscillospiraceae bacterium
AGCATTTTCCCGGACTTAAAAAAGAATATATGCGTAACTTTGGCGCGGCATATGGCATCCGAAGCAAAAACAGCGCGGTTTTATCGCGCATGATAAAAAAGTTTTGCGCCGAAAACGATATTATTTATGGCGTTGATGCGGTGTTTGAATATGTATCGGAATTTCCGCTAATAGAACAACAGACAACGTTGTTTTAAAAGTGGATTTAACGGTTAGTAAATCGCCAAAACTTTTTTGTTTTGTGAGAAATCGGGAGGTAATTTTGAACTATAGTTTTAAGCGAATAATAATCGTTGTAGTTGTTGCTATTGTTTTTTTCGGGGCTACATTTATTCTTTCGGAAAATGACATTTTAACAGATGAAATTCAAACATTCTACGCGATTTCAACTGTCACAACAGAAGAGATATTTCCGTTTATTAGAAATATAATCTTTAATACGTTGGTTGTTTTTTCGTTGCTTTTTATCTTTGTTGCCTTTAAATCGAAACTTTCAAAAAAGACAAAAAGTGTTGAACTTTTGGTATCCTTTTTTGCTATTATTGCTGTCCAGGTTATCTATATAGGTATTAATGGATTTAATAATTCATCTGTTTTGTTTCAAAAGATTACGCTTTTGTTTGCGATAGTTCTTGGGCTTGTTGGGGTAGGGTTCTATATTAAAACGTTTTTTTTCAAAAACACACTAAAGAAAGATATCAATACCGCAACAATGATGGAATACCTTTGTTTGTTGGACGATCAAAAGGGAAACTATTTGCTTAAAAATTTGAACAACCAAGGCATTATTCAAGAGGACACAAGACAAAAGATGTTGAAACTTATAACGGAAACAAAAGAAAATCCGATTTTAGCAGCGGTTTACACAACGATTGTACAATCTAATATCAAAGATCTGCCAAAAAACTTTGATTATTTTTTGGGGATAACACATGAACATTTAATTTTTGCGAAGCTAAACAAGGCTTTTATGGTTATAGAGGGGAAAAAGATATCTCTTGACGACGTTGAAAAATACAAAAATAAACGCACTGTGTTTTTTAACAACACTGTGCGTTTAAAGCTTGAAAATGGTGAGAAAATCAAGTTGAAAATATATAATAATATTGGTTCGGTTAAAGAACAACAAGAGGAACTTTTGGTGTTTGAACAAAAATTTTGTGGAAGTTAAGGGTGGATTTGCAGTATGGCGACAAATAAAGCACATTCAAAACTGTTTAAACGTCGGTTGTTTGGTTTGCAACTTGTGTCGGCTTTTTAAACAGTTTTTTTATGTTGCCGTAATTTCCGAAAACAACCACAGTGTCGTTAGTGGAAAGAACCTCTTCGCCGTTCATTATGCTTAACGTTTTGCCGTTTCTTTTTATAAGAATAACTTGAATTTTATATTTTTCCTTAAGCCCCGAGTCTTTAAGTTTGATGTTGTCAAACTCTAAAGGAAGCCTTGAAAGGTTGATTTCACACATTGCGCTGCTTCCGAACATCTCAAGAAGAATGATTGCGTTTGAACCGTCTCCGAACATTATTCGGTTTCCGAGCGTTTCGAGACGGGCATCAACAAAATGGCGCACCCATTTAAAACGCATTATAACAGTAATTATTATAACCGAGATAAAAATGACGATAACCGCTTCCCACATGTTTTCAACTTCGGAATAACTAAGTGAAAGAAATATGTTGACTATGCTCGACATTATAATAACGGTGAAAAGATATCCGAATATAATAGTTAGTTTCGCAAGTTTTCTGCGCATTCTGAAGATAGTTATGTTCTCGCTTTCCTGTGTCGTGAATCCACAGTTGGTAAGCATCGAGATAACCTGTAGATTTGCTTTGTCATACGTCATTCCGGTTAGACGAAACAACACGGTGAAAACCTCGATTATTAAAAGATAGATTAAAATAAAAAGAAAGAATAACATTAAAGCATACGTTAAGTTCATTTGTGTCACCTAAATAATGTAAAGAGTAATTATAAGAAAAACGTCGCAAACTTTGTTAGTTTGCGACGTTTGGTGAGACATCGGGGACTCGAACCCCGGACCCTCGGCTTAAAAGGCAGATGCTCTACCGGCTGAGCTAATGTCTCGTACAGCTTTAATATCTTAACAAATTTAAATCGGTTTGTCAACAAAAAAAGAGAAATTTTTCAAAAAAATTTCTCTTTTTTTGTTTTATGCTTATTTAAAAGGATTTTTCGTCGATTTCTTGTTGGGCTAACTTGATAAATTCATCTAATGTTTTTGTTCCCATGTCTCCATTTTTGCGCGAACGAATGGCAACGGCGCCGGCTTCTTTTTCCTTATCTCCTACAACAAGCATGTAAGGGATTTTTTGAAGTTGAGCTTCTCTTATCTTATATCCCATCTTTTCGCTACGTTTATCACATTCAACCCTCATGCCAAGCTCATTCAAACGGTTAGCAACCTGCGAGGCATATTCGTGGTGGGCTTCCGCAATTGGGATAACCATAACTTGGACGGGCGCCATCCAAAGCGGAAACGCTCCGGCGAAATGTTCTGTCAAAATACCGATAAAGCGTTCGATACTTCCGAGAATTGTTCTGTGTAGCATGACAGGGCGGTGTTTTTCGCCGTCCGCTCCTATATATGTCATGTCGAAACGCTCGGGTAGTTGATAGTCAAGCTGGATAGTTCCGCATTGCCACGTTCTTCCGACACAGTCGCGAAGATGGAAGTCTATCTTCGGGCCATAAAAAGCTCCGTCGCCCGGGTTGATTTTATACGGTTTTCCAAACCTGTCGAGGGCTTCTTTAAGCGAGGCTTCCGCTTTGTCCCACGTTTCTTTTTCCCCCATAAAGTCGTCAGGTCTTGTCGAAAGTTCGATAGAATATTCAAACCCGAACATACGATATAGTTTATCGTCAAGGCGAGCAATGCCCAAAATCTCTTCGACAATTTGGTCTTCCGTTATGTAAAGATGTGCGTCATCCTGTGTGAAACAGCGAACACGCATAAGCCCGTGGAGCGCGCCTGAAAGCTCGTGGCGATGGACAATACCCAGTTCGCCGACACGATACGGAAGGTCGCGATAGCTCATGAGTTTGTTGTTGTATACAAGTATTCCGCCGGGACAGTTCATCGGTTTAATTGCAAAATCCGTTTCATCAATAAGCGTTGTGTACATGTTTTCGCGATAATGCCCCCAATGTCCCGAACGTTCCCAAAGAGAACGGTTGAGAATAAGCGGAGTTTTAATCTCAACATAACCCGCTTTTCTATGTTCCTCGCGCCACATCTCTTCAAGCTTGTTGCGTATAACCATGCCTTTTGGGAAGAAAAACGGAAAACCGGGACCTTCTTCCATGATCTCGAAAAGTTCAAGTTCTTTTCCGAGTTTTCTGTGGTCTCTTTTCTTTGCTTCTTCAAGCATTAGGAGATGTTCTTTTAATTGGGCAGATTTTGGGAAAGCTATACCATAAAGGCGTTGGAGCATCTTGTTGCTTGCGTCTCCGCGCCAGTATGCCCCGGTTATCGAGGTTAGCTTGACGGCGGCTATTGCGCCGGTTGACATAAGGTGTGGGCCTGCGCAAAGGTCGCAAAAATCGTCCTGTTTATAGAAACTTATCGTTTCACCTTCGGGAAGTTCCGAAATAAGTTCAACTTTATACGGCTCGGCTTTCATAAATTCCAAAGCCTCGTTTCGGTCGAGTGTGAAACGCTCAAGAGGTATGTTTGCTTTAACTATCTTTGCCATTTCGGCTTCGATTGCTTCAAAATCGTCCGGCGTGAAGGTTCTTTCGCTGTCAAGGTCATAATAGAAACCGCTGTCGATAGCGGGGCCTATCGCAAACTTGACGTCGGGGAAAAGACGGTGGATAGCTTGCGCCATAAGATGTGAGGAACTGTGCCAAAAAGCTTTTTTGCCGTATTCGTCGTCAAACGTTAAAATCTCGACTTCGCAATCATGTGTGATTGGGGTTCTAAGGTCTACGTTTTGACCGTCAACCCTTGCGGCACATGCAGCTTTATACAGCCCCATTCCGATTGATTTTGCGATTTCAGCGGGCGTTATACCGCTTTCAAACTCTCTTTGTTCACCTTTTAATGTAAGTGTTACTGTTGCCATATTTAAACTCCTTTAAAAAAAATAAAAGCCCATCCCAAAAAACAAGGGATGAAGCTTTAAACTCCATGGTTCCACCCAAATTGCGATTTATAATCGCCACTTTAGCAAGGCTATAACGCGCCAAACCGTTGTCGTTTTTAACGACAAAACTATTGTGATGGTGTCGCAATGGGTTCGCTTGTGCCTTTCCAACTTCAGCGGCACTCTC
>CAYJJR010000136.1:0-4257 GCA_964370565.1 uncultured Oscillospiraceae bacterium
TTGCACAGAGTTTTAAATTAATAAAAATACATCGCGTTGTAGTTCGTTCCGTCTCCGATATACTGGTATATATCCGGATTTTGTTCGTTGGTTGAAGCAAATGTTGGGTCGAGGCGAACCCATTCTTCGCCGTCGAACTCTATCATGTCGTTTATCCAGCCGGTTTCTTCGCCGAAGTAACCGTTAATAAAAATACATCGCGTTGTAGTTCGTTCCGTCTCCGATATACTGGTATATATCCGGATTTTGTTCGTTGGTTGAAGCAAACGTCGGGTCAAGGCGAACCCATTCTTCGCCGTCAAACTCTATCATGTCGTTTATCCAGCCGGTTTCTTCGGTGTATACACTAAGCCACGCATGATATGTCTCCCCTGCATATCCAATAACCAGCTGGGTCGGTATCCCTTGCACACGCAACATCGAAGTCATAACGGCGGCATAGTCAAAGCAAAGACCTTTTTTAGATATCAGCGTTTCGTCAACGCTCGGAATATAAAACGTGTCGACCGCGTCCGCTTTTTCATAGTCATACTCTATGTTTTCAACAACATAATCATAAACCGACGTAACAACGTCAAGGTCGTCCGAAGCGCCCGTCGCAAGTTGTTGCGACAACGGAACGATTGACGACTCGGGTAGGAAACTTACATATTGACTGGGATGTAAAAACGGCGAGAACTCGGTTTCGAGCGTGACTTCAAACGTTGTTGAATCTACAACGGCATAACTGTTTCCCGAGATATTTTCGTTTATAACAAAAGTATAGTCCCCGCTCCCAAGCGACAACGGAAACGCCTCGTATTGTCCGTTTGCGTTAAGGTCATAGGTGTAGACGGCTCCGCCGTCTTTGTTGACTTGCAGTTTAATCTTGCTTTTCTCTCCGCTATATTTAACCATAACGTAGCCTTTTTGTTTGTTGGACATGTCTATCGTTGAAACATTTCCGTCAAATACATCGGTTCCGTCTGCCGTCGTTTCAAGGACACGTGGCGTAGGGTCGCGGTCTCCGTCGCCTTTCGGTTCTCCGCAAGCGACAAGCGATATAGTTAAAACAACCGTTAAAAATATTAATAAAACTCTATTCATATAAAATAGCCATTCCTTTTTTGATATTTTGATCCGTTTTGCCACAGCGATTTTTCAAGTATCAACATTTCGGTTATGCTACCGACCGAAAAACACAAAACTCATGTTTGAAATTTTGCTTCAAAACTGTACAGCCCTTCTTTGTATTCCACTAAATATATTATCATATAATTATTAAAAATCAAAGCATTAAATTGCAATAAATACCCTAAATTATGACTTTTTTATTTAAATAGGTTAATTTTTTTATAAAACCGGTTTACACTTTCAAGTAGTATTATGCTATACTTAATTTGAAGGAGTATAAGCAAGATGAAAAAAAGAAATGTTTTTAATTTAATAACCAAAAAGCCGCTTTTAACCGCCTTGTTTTACAATGTTGTCGCGTTTACAATCTGTCTTTTGATTTTCGTTCCGCGGCCGATGAACAACGACGACTATCTGCTTAACATGCTTCTTGGAACGGCGTATGGCGAAGGAACGTCGATTACCGTTTACACAAACATTCTGTTTGGCGAGGTTTTGCGTTTTTTATATTCTGTGTTCCCTTCGTTTAACTTTATAACGATAACCGAATGGTTGCTTTTGTTTTGTTCGTTTAGCTGTTTAACGTATGTTTTTTTAAAGGTTTGTTCAAACCAACCTAGCTCCAGCCTTATTATATGGCTTGTTTTTTTTATAACACCTACCGCGTATCTTTCGTTGCACTATACAAAGGTTGCGATAATCTCGACGTTTTGCGGAGCGCTTGCTATATATTTTTCGGTAACGCTTAAATCGAGACCCGTTTTTTTTGTCGGGCTTTGCGTGTTGGTTGTCGCAAGCTTTTTGCGCTTTTCGGCGTTTTTGTTCGGCATGGGTACGACGTTTTTTGTCGTGTTGGCGTTAGTTCTTTTTGATGAAAAGCATGACAGCATTAAAGATTTCTTTCAAAAAAATAAAAAAGTAATATTCAACTATCTAATAGCGTTGGGCGTTGTATCGTTGTTTTTTGTCATTAACACTGTGTTTTATTCAACAAACGAAGCAGCGCGCGAATACAAACAATACCTCGACGCTCGCGTTTCGCTTTCCGACTATTCTTTGCCCGACTACGAAACGTTTAAGCAACAGTATCAACAACTCGGTTTAAGCCAAAACGACATAGCATTGATAGAGGATTGGAGCTTTTCCGATCTTGAATTTTTCTCAACCGAAACTTTACAGGCGATAGCAAACATCGACAACAACAAAGTCAACATGTTTTCGATAACCGAAGCGTTCGCAAAACTTTTTGACGAGATAGTTTTAAATTTTGATTTCCTTTTTATCTCAGCCGTTGCGGTTGTGGGGATATTTATAACAAGCAAAAAATATCGCTATATGTTACCGATTTTATATCTTGGCTTTTTGTCGCTATTCCTTGCGATGTGTGCCATAGGGCGGACGACTCGTTGGGTAAACGACGGACTTGTAATGACTTTTATGATATCGGTTTTGGTTTTAATCTGTGCAAACTATAGCAAGAGAACAAAAAGCCGCGTTAATTACATAGTGTTTTTAATTCTTCCTTTGTTAATTTTCAATGCCGGTTTCTATCAAAACGACATCCTCGAACCGAACAACTTTGACGGCAAGTCGTATGACGCCGAACTTTTTTCGGTTTATAACGACGTTTCGGGGAACAAACAAAATCTTTATCTTTTCGACCTTTTAGGTGCTCCGGCTGTTGAAAACGCTGCACATGTTTTGGTTGCTCCACCGACCGGAATTTTTGAAAACGTCTATTTTCTCGGAGGTTGGGACACCGGCTCGACCGTTAAAAACGCCGTCTTGGAAAACTACGAGGTTGACGGTTCGCCCTATCGCGCGCTTGTCCAACTCGACAATGTGTTTTTAGTCGACAGCAAAAGCTATGATTTAAAGCATACATTTTTAAAACAACACATCGCGGACGACATAACCATGTCGCTTGTGGACATCGCGTCGGGATACTATGTCTTTGGTTTCTCAACACAAGATATCACGTTTTCTTCGGGGCTAAGTTTTCGCCCCAACAAACTACAAGCAACCGAAAGCCCGTTTATACCGACATATATCCATATAGAATATAGACTTGACAACATGATTGACAGACAAAGCTCATATCTTTTGATGTTAAAATCAAACACAAACGGCGACGAGATATTTTTCAAAGCTAAAGCGACGGAATTCGGCATCTACACCGATTTGACAGCAGACATTCCGATAACGGCTCTTGAAACAGGGGAGGAATATTCCGTTTACGCGGTTAAAAAGACAGGAGAAACCTATGTTGTTTCGCAAGAATTTATGCCACTTGGGCTAATGCGCTAGTAGGGAGCGACGAGGGGGACGCTCCGCAAGGTTTGTTGAATTGTTATTGTTTTATCATGGTCTTGTGATAGCGACAATTAACAGAAGCTTTGTCGTGCGGAATGCTTTTTTACAACGTGCTCGGGCGACAAAAACGATAATTAATTATAAATTTATACAAAATAACGAAACGCAACTTTGTGACAGAAGTTTTTCGACAGTCTGAAACGAGGTGTCGGCAACGCTAGTATAGTTAGCGCTGCCGACACCTTGTTTTTTCAATTATCAATCAACTATTTAATTTTGTGGTCCTACAAACGGGTTATACCCTTGTTGCGGTGGGTTTTGCGGGCCGCTTTGTGGTTGTTGCGGTTGTTGCGGTACGCCAAATCCTTGAAGCGGAGGCATGACGGGCAGTTGACCCATAGGGTTTTGTATCGGGCTAAACGTTTCGGTGTTGACGTTTCCAATCGCGCCAAACATACCCTCAAAGTTTCCGGAATGGTTGGACGGAGAGTTTACTGTCGAAAATCCATCTCCAACTTGTCCAATCTGCCCCTGTGCGGTTTGCATGGTTTGCATAGGCGCAGATGGCGGTTGCAAAGAAAAACTTCCTGTGTTTTGTCCCATATATGGATTGCCCTGTTCCGCTATCGGCTGGAGCATGGGTGGTTGCGTGTTAAATTGCATATCCCCCTGTTGTGGGAACTGGGTCGGTATAGGTGATAACGGTTGGTACCCTCCAACGTTGTCAATTTGCATAGAGCCTTGGCCATACGGTTGAGTCGACGCCGGCACAAACTGTCCAAACTGTTGTTCGGGTTGCATCTGTCCCATTCCCCCCATCTGCATAGGCGG
>CAYJJR010000137.1:0-4237 GCA_964370565.1 uncultured Oscillospiraceae bacterium
AAATTTAAATTGTTCTATAACTATATAGTATATTGTTATAGAACAATAGTCAATAGAATTTTTGCCTTTTTATATAAATTTATTAAGTTTTATGAAAAAAAACAAATATTTATTTTAATAACCAAAAAAAAGAAGCTTACCGGCAAGATATGCCGCAAGCTTCTTTTTTTAGTTATATAACCCCTACAGAGCTATACTGTTTAGTTACATGTTAACCGCGTTGATTGTTTTTCCGTTTTTGAAACTGCGAAGGTTTTCAACCGCTATGTCCATCAGCCTTGAACGGCTTTCGATTGGTGCCCAGCTAATGTGCGGAGTTATGATGCAGTTTTTCGCTTTAAGTAGCGGATTGTCCCCTTTAATCGGCTCGCTTGAAACGACATCAAGTCCTGCTGCGTATACTTTGCCGCTGTTCAATGCATCGGCTAAGTCTTGTTCCACGATAAGCGGGCCACGGCTGTTGTTTAAAATGATAACACCGTCTTTCATCTTATCGATGTTAGCTTTGCACACTAAACCTTCTGTTTCGGGGAAAAGCGGACAATGAAGCGCGACAACGTCGGATTTTGCAAGAAGTGTGTCAAGGTCAACATACTCTGCAATCGCTTTGCCTGTGTCGTTTGGATAGCTGTCGTATGCCAAAACGTTCATACCCATAGCCTTTGCAATCGCCCCTGTCGATTGACCTATGCGCCCGAAGCCAATGACACCAATTGTTTTTTCCGCAAGTTCGATAAGCGGATAGTCCCAAAAACACCAATCGGCGCAGTTTTCCCAACGTCCATCGTGAACTGCTTTGTCGTGGTGTCCAACATGGTGGCAGATTTCGAGAAGTAAAGCAATTGCGAACTGTCCAACTGCCGCCGTTCCGTATGTCGGAATGTTGCAAACCGGAATATTCTTGTCCGCCGCCGCTTTAACATCAACAACGTTATATCCCGTTGCAAGCATCGAGATAAATTTAAGGTTAGCGCAAGCATCGATAGTATTTTTGCTTATCGGGGTTTTGTTGGTGTAAACCGCGTCGGCGTCCCCTATTCTTTTGATAATCTCGGCTTCGTCGTTAATCGGGGTTCTGTCATATACGGTAAGTTCGCCGAGGTTTTCTAAGCCACTCCAGCTAAGGTCGCCGGGATTTTCCGTGTATCCGTCTAAAACTACTATTTTCATGTTACATAATCTCCTTACAAGCATCTACAATGCCTTCAACGGTAATTCCGTTTTTAGCCAAAAGTATTTCGTACGGTGCGCTTTCGCCGAATTGGTCTTGAACGCCAATTCTGCGAACTGTTCCTTTTCCAAGTTCCGCTACAACTTCGCAAACAGCAGAACCAAGGCCATTTAAAATGTTATGGTCTTCGACAGTTACAATTCTTCCCGTGTCATTAATAGCTTTTAAAACTGCGTCTTTGTCAAGCGGTTTAATCGTGTGCATGTCAAGAACACGAACACTTTTGCCCTTCGCTTCGAGTTTTTTCGCCGCGTCAAGCGCAAGAATTAAAACGTCGCCGTTAGAAATTATAGTGACATCTTTTCCATCTTTAAGTTGTTTTGCTTTTCCAAGTTCAAACGTTTCGTTTTCGTCATATATAACGGGGATTGGGTCACGTGTAAAGCGAAGGTATACAGGACCATATTTTTCCGCCGCCGCTTCAACAAGTTTTCTAGTAGCGTTGTAGTCTGCCGGCATACAAACCGTCATGTTTGGGATAGTACGAAGTATTCCCATGTCTTCTATACACTGGTGGCTCGCTCCGTCGTTTGCAGGGGTAAGCCCGCCGTGGCTACACGCAATTTTAACGTTAAGTTTCGGGTAACAGATCTCTTGTCTAATCTGTTCAACCATTCTCATGCTTCCAAAAACAGCATATGTAGTAACGAACGGTATCTTTCCTGTCGTTGCAAGCCCTGCCGCAACACCTGCCGCGTTTTGTTCCGCTATTCCGACATTTACATATTGGTCGGGAAGTTGTTCGCTAAACGGAACGGTTTTGCACGATTTTCCGATATCACAGTCAACAACATATATATCTTTGTTTTTCTTGCCAAGTTCTAAAATCTGTTCACCGTAACCGTCGCGAGTTGCTATGCTTTTCATCTCACTCATGTTTAAAAGCCCTCCTTGATGTCGTTAACCGCTTTTGCATACTGTTCGTCGTTCGGGGCCATACCGTGCCACATTACAACGTTTTCCATGAACGAAACGCCTTTTCCTTTAACCGTTTTGCAAACGATGCATTTTGGTTTACCGTTTTTATTTCTTACCTTTTCAAGCGCTTCTAAGATCTGTTCCATGTCATGACCGTCTATGTTAAGCGTTTCAAATCCGAAAGCTTCAAATTTTTTCGCAATGTCAAGCGTCGGCATAACAACTTCGCAAGTATTGTCGTTTTGTAAACCGTTGTTGTCTACTATAACAACAAGGTTGTCAAGCTCATATTTGTTAGCCGCTGCCGCCGCCTCCCAAATTTGGCCTTCGTTACTTTCGCCGTCGCCGACAAGTGTGAACACACGATAATCTTTTTTATCTCTTTTTCCGCCAAGCGCCATTCCAACAGCGACGCTCATGCCTTGTCCCAAGCTTCCTGTCGAGATATCAACGCCCGGGCAACGTTTCATGTCGGGGTGTCCTTGAAGGATGCTCCCCTCTTTACGAAGTGTTCCCAAAACGCTTTTATCAAAATATCCGCGAAGTCCAAGGCACGCATACAACACGGGGCAAACGTGTCCTTTAGACAAAACAAATCTGTCTCTGTCCTCCCAATCGGGTTGTTCGGGGCGAAGATTAAGTTCGTCGAAATAAAGCGCTGTCATTATATCGCTTGCCGAAAGACTTCCACCGGGATGTCCCGACTGTGCTTTATATATCATATTAATAATAGTAAGACGAAGAGTTTTAGCTTGCGCTTTAAGCTCGCTTACTTTTTTAGCATCTATCATTTATTTTTCTCCTTTTTGTAGTTTCTATTGTTTTATAACCTTTTATAATTAACCCATCATCTGTTTGATTTTTTCAAATCCGGAAGGCCCAATTTTAAACAACGGCACATCAACAGGCTCGTGCTTTAAAAGGCTCATCGAAATTTGAGCAAATGCTATGCAATCAACTTCTTTTGCAAGGTCATATAAAGCGGAACAAACCATCTCGTCATGTTTTGCTCTGTCGCCTGCCGAAAGCACATCGAAAGCACCCTCAGCAACTTTTACAACGATTTCGATGTCTTTTCCGATTTCGGCGGCCTTTTCACGCATAACGCGTTCAATTGCTCCGGGGCTTGTCGGAAGCGTTGCCAAGATGCCGATTTTTTTGCCGGCATTAACCGCCATTTCGGCAACAGGTTCTTCAATGTTAAGAATTGGAATGCTAAGGAACGGGCGAATAGCTTTTGTAGCCATGTTAACCGAAGTACACGTAACGATAACGCCATCTGCTCCGCTTTGCTCTGCGGCTTTCGCATAGTTTAACATACGTGTCGCTGTGCTCGGAGAAACGCCTTTGTCTTTAAGTGTCGACTTCAAAAGGCTGTCGTCCATTATGTTATAAACCTCAATGTCGGGGTTTGCTTCGGCAAACGGTTTTCCAAACGGATTAAAGATAATCTCGTTAAAATTATTAATTGTATTTATTGTATAAAGTTTTTTAGCCATTTTTTTCATACTCCTTTTATTTTAGATAATTGGCACATGTCAAACCATGCCCACAACGTGTTAATTTTTTAAAAAACAAGACATATATTGGCGGTCACGGCAAGCCGTGACCCTACAACATCTTTTATTTAAAAATTTTATTCTTCGCTTTTCGTATCGGTGTTTTCCGTTGTAGTCGTCGCTTTTTTCTTCCTCGGAATAACCTGGCTCAAAATCGTTATTATGATTATTACAAAGAACAAAAGCGAGATTGGGTGTTCACTGAACGAGAAAAACGTCATTGGGTCGCCACGACTAACGATGAGAGATCTTCTGAAGTTTTCGTCTATCATTCCGCCCAAGATAAGACCCAAGACTATCGGCGCCGGTGAATAGTGCATCTTGTCAAGGAAGTAGCCCATAACACCGAACACCAATGCAATTACAATATCGAAAGGACGATTGCTTATAGCGTATGCGCCTACGATTGACAACGCGCCGACTATTGGCATTAGATATTGTGTCGGAACTTTAAGTATCTGTGTCATCGGTTTAGCAAGTATCATACCGGCAACCCAAAGCGCGAGAACCGCAAGGAACAAAAGCGCCG
>CAYJJR010000138.1:0-4223 GCA_964370565.1 uncultured Oscillospiraceae bacterium
GAACTAGCGAAACAAGGAAAAGGAATAATTTTAGTTTCACCCGAGATGGACGAGCTTATAGGTCTTTGCAACAGGGTATACATTATGTATGAAGGACAACTAAAAGACGAGGTCGAAGGCGAAAGAAAAACACAGGAGGTAATTATCAACAGCTTACTGGGGGTAGAAAAGATATGAACGGATATAAATTAAAAACAAAAAGATATTCGGGCGGTTTTGCGTCTGTATTAAACGAATGGATGATTGTGTTTTTGTTTGTGGCTTTGTTTTTGGTATGTTGCTTACATCCAAACTTTAGGACAGAACAAAACATCTTTAACATTTTAAGGCAAGCGTCATTTCTAGCTATCATAGCAATGGGCGAGTTTTTCGTAATTCTTGTCGGCGAGATGGATATGTCGATTTCGGCAACGATTGGAACAGTTTCAATATTCTTTGCCGGTCTTACGGTGAAATATAATGTTCCGATAGGGGTTGCTATCTTGATACTTATTGCAATAGTCATCTTGATAGGAATTGCAAATGGCGTGTTGGTAGTATACGGAAAGATGCCATCGTTTATAGCAACACTTACTGTCATGAATATAATGACCGGTATAAACTATCTATATTCCGACGGGCTTCCGATTTCGGGACTTGCAGAAGGTTTTGGTCAATTGGCGCTCGGTAAAATAGCAGATGTTGTGCCGTATGCGGTTGTTTTGATGGTTGTGGTTGCAATAATACTACATATCTTCACAAAACAAACAGAGCTTGGAAGAAGTTTCTTTGCCGTTGGCGGAAACAAGGAAGCGGCAAAACTTTCGGGATTAAACATTAATTTCATCAAGATTCTAGCATTTGTAGTTTGTGGTTTGTTGACAATGATAGGTGCGTTGGGGCTAACCTCCAAAACTCTTTCCGGAAACGTTACACTTGGCGACAACATGGTTTTCGATGTTATGACGGTCTGCGTACTCGGTGGTACGGCGCTGACAGGAGGACGCGGAAGAATTTTTGGAATTGTAATAGGTGCATTGTTTTTGCAGGTTATAACAAATATTATGGTGCTTTTGGGTATCGACAGCTATTGGCAATGGATAGTTAAGGGTGTAATCCTTATAATCGTTGTTTTGATAGATATGTACTCAAGATCGAAAGAATAGGAGAAAACGAGATGGAATACGGAAAAAAAGTATGGATTTTTCCCGACACCGAACTTCCGCCCGTTGGACAAAACGAGATACCTGGACACGAATCGGTTATAATAGTTAACACCACAGAAAAAACAGCAAACGTTAAAGTAACTTTTTTGTATAGCGACAAACAGCCGTTAGAAGGAATTTCTGTAGAGGTTTTGGGAAACCGCGTAAGATGCCTTAGAACTACAGAGGATTTTGACGGGGTGATGCCTACGGTTGGTGAACAATATGCTATAATGTTGGAAAGTAATGTTCCGATTGTTGCCCAATACGGAAGAGCGGAACCTAGACCGGTTAGTTTTTATACAACTCCGGGCTATTGCGAATAACAAAAATTTAATTTTTTATAAAAGTAGATTAATTAATTTAGTATAATATAAAGGAGAGCAAATATGAACACCGGTAAAATATTTATACCCGATCACGAGTACAAGGAAAGAGTTAAAAAAGCTGCGACCCTTATTATGAGAGAAGGCCTTGACGTTTTGATTGTTAACTCGAACGAATCGGACTATGCAAACGCAAGATATTTTTCGGGCTTTTGGCCGTTGTTTGAAAGATGCGGCGTTGCGATATCCGCAGCTGGGGACGCAGCACTTATGGTAGGCCCCGAGTCGAGAGAGTTCGGAAGCGACCGCAATAAACTTGACAAACTGTTTGTTTTAAAAGCATATAGAGAGGGTGCAGACCCCGCATATCCCGAACTGCAAGCAGACACATACCATGATGTTTTCAAAGCAATTGGTGTAACCGGAAAAAAACTTCGTATAGGTGTGGCCTCGTATCTTGATACATCGGTGACGATATTTAATGCGATTAAAGACGCGTTCCCCGAAGCCGAGATAGTAGATTCGACACATATCATGGTTGAACTTCGCAAGATTAAATCGGAAGCCGAAATTCAATGCCTAATCGAAGGCTACAGAATTGCACAGCTCGCAACAGAACAGGTTATAAAAGAGATACGCCCCGGAATGACAGAACTTCAAATGGTTGGTGTTGCTCAAAGAGTTGTCTATGAACATGGTGCAGAGTATGAAGGTTTGCCGATGTACGTTTTCTCGGAGGCTTCCACAAGACACGCAATCTCGCGTTCGTCGTACAGAGAGTTTCAAAAAGGTGACATAGTTCAACTTAACCTTTCGGCAAAAATCGACGGCTATTCCGCAGCAATTGGATATCCCATAGCGCTTGGAAAGCTTGACGACAGAAGAAAAGAAATCGTGATGTTCGGAAGAGAAGCTCATATCTGGACACAAAAACAGATTAAAACAGGAGTTCTAGCGAGCGATATCGCAAAAGATTTCTATAAATTCTATTGTGACAACGGTTTTAAAGATAATTTTGTCTATGGTCCTTTACACGGAACCGGACTCATTGAAGTTGAAGCACCGTGGTGTGAAACAATCTCTAACTACAACCTTCAAAACAACATGTGCTTCCAGATTGATACATACATCTCGACCGACACGTTCGGAGTGCGTTGGGAAAAAGGTATAGCGGTAACCGAAAGCGGACCTAGAATCCTTTCCGCAGAAGTACCTGAACAGCTTATCGAACTAGTTTTTTAACAGGAGTATTTAAAAGATGTTGCTAACCGAAATGTTCTATGAACAAATACAAGATGCGGCAAACAGAAAAGTTCCTTTCATCATTCCGATAGGAACGCTTGAATATCACGCACATCATCTCTCCGTTGGAACAGATACAATGGTAATAACCGGAGCCCTCGAAAAGATGAAAAAAGAGATAGTCGTTTGTCCTCCTATTTGGTATGGTGTTGCAAGCTATGCGGTTTGCGAACCTAGACCGGGACATATCCATGTTGACGAAGACGTATATGCCGATTATATCTATGCTATTGTTAAGTCGATGATAAAGAGCGGTATAAAAAACCTTTATCTTATTCCACATCACCAAACGGAAGCGGCGGGGCTTATGCCTATGACAATTGCATGCCACAAGGCGGCAAAAAAGACTATCATGGAACACATGGAAGAAAAACATGGTCTTGGCTGGTGGGGGAGCAACGATTTTAAGGACTATTATGAGAACTTGAGCTCGCAGGACGATCCTTTTTCCTATATCAAGGTGATTCCGCTAATCGGCGCACAAGCACAGGAAAAATGCGGCGGTTTCGACCACGCGGGAAAATGGGAAACATCGCTCATGATGGCAACAAACCCACAGTACGTTGACCTTGAACGGTGCGCAAAAAACACCGAATGGTTTTCGCTGTCCGCAACAGAAGCGAGCGAGCAAACGGGTAAGCACATGCTTGAATGCACCCTTGAATGGTTAGAGCAACAGATAGTATAGTTTAAAGCAATAAACAAAGAAATATAGAGTGTAAAAAAGCGAACTGTAGATCCTTTTGGGACAGTTCGCTTTTTTTTGATTATTGCTAATTCAATAGAGTGGAAGAAAAGCTGAAAAAGAAAAAATCCCGAAAACCCTATATTTATCAGGGGTTTCGGAGATATAGTATAACATCCGCTTTTGGAATTATCAACAGTTTACTTCCGGAAATGTTGAGCATTTGCTTCTTGAAAAATTGGTTGTTTTTGGTTTGCTAAGAAACATATATAGGAAATAGGGAAGAGCTAAACGGAATTTTTACTAAAACTACTCAAATTATTATGGATGAATGCATTATCATCAGGACAAATCTCAAAATTACCAAGCCTTTAGACGCTATCCCCCCACCAATTTATTCGTCTTTTTAAGGAATTTTGCAGGAATTGCTTTATCAAGTTTCCAAGTGATATTCATAGGTTTTGAACCTTCGTGGCGCACATAATTTGCAGTGCCTAAAAATGTATATGCAGATGCAGAATTTAGTATTTTATCTGCTTTAAATTCACGAACAAAAAGTAAAATTCTATTACCTGTATCCTTATGATTTATATATCTCATACCTGTAGGAGAGGTTTCGTTTGTAGTGCTTTGGCTTTGCCAGTGGAAGAGTACATCGTTAATCGAATAGTCGTTATACATCGTAGTTGGTGAGTAATCTTTGTCAGATTTATTCAGCGTCACAAA
>CAYJJR010000139.1:0-4035 GCA_964370565.1 uncultured Oscillospiraceae bacterium
ATACAGCACGTAATAAAGCAATTAAACCTTCTTGAATGAGGTCATCCGTCTCGATGCCGGAAATATTGTATTTTGAAGCCTTGAACCTAATGTACGGAATAAAGTTCTGGATTGTATTAGTATCTACTTCTGAAAAAATATCGGAATTGCTATTAAACACTTGCATAAGATCCCTAAATTATAGTATGCGATATACCTATTATATTTGCAACGACTCACTTTGTCAAGTTTTTTCAAAAAAAAATAGTTGTTTACAAAAATTTATATTAAAATACATGAAACATAATATATTTTGTCGCCTTTCTATCTTATAGACGATATCTTTTAAAAGCCCTTGCAAAATCAAATAAAATCAGATAAAATAAATCAAGTATAAAATTTAAAATTCAAGACACAATTTACTAATATTTATCTGATAAATTTATAACATTAAATTTGACGAAAGTTATTCAAATTCTTTTATCAAATTTTCTATGTCTTCGATTGTTGCAAGCGACGGAATGGCGCCCTTTGTGGTTGTCGAGAACGACCCGGCGGCGTTGCTGAATTCAAGCATGTTATCAAGCTGTTGTTGAGTTGTATTGGAAACATCTATATTATTCACTATAATACTATACAAAATGGCCGACCAAAACGAATCCCCTGCTCCCGTAGTATCAACAACTTTAACGTCAAACGTCTCGCTCGTAGCAAAAACTTTGTTTGAGGTTAAAGCCATAGCGCCTTTTGGGCCTCTTGTTACTATTAATATCTTTATTTGATATTCGCTTAACAACTGCTCCATTCCCGTTTTTATATCTTTTTGATCGGTCAAAAACTCAAGTTCTTCGTCCGAAAGTTTGACAACATCGGAAAATTCAAACCCTTGTTTAATTTTCTCCTTGGCGTTATCAAGGTTGTCCCACAATGGAATTCTCAAGTTTGGGTCATATGACACAATTTTCCCAAATTCCTTTGCTTTTTTTGCGGCAAAAAATGTCGCGCTACATGCCGGCTCGCTTGTCATTGATACCGACCCAAAATGAAAAACTTTACAACTTTCGATAGCGTTTGTCGAAACTTCCTGTTCGGTTAGCATTACATCGGCGGTTCGGTCACGGTAGAATGTAAAACTCCTGTTTCCGTTTTCATCAAGCGAAACCATCGCAAGCGTTGTTGGGTGTTCAGAAGAAACCGATACAAAATCCGTGTTAATGTTTGCTTGTTTAAACGTTTTTAGCAGAAGCTTTCCAAAGCAGTCATCCCCTACCTTTGTGATGATTGCGGTTTTAAGACCTAATTTTGCTCCTCCCGCCATAACGTTAGCCGGAGCCCCTCCGGGATTTCCCTCTAAAAACATGCTGTTGTTTTCATTTGGCGAAGACACTATAATATCAATTAGACTTTCCCCTATTGCTACTAGATCAAACATTTAATTAAACTCCTATCAAAATAAAGTGTTTTGTTGTATTGTCATCCGAACCAGTTTTTTTAACCGCTATTATTATAATTTGTTTCATGTCTTAACACAACCGAAACCAACTCCGGACGATTAAACGTTCTAAGTGGTAACAATTCACTCACACCAAGCCCACGGCTTATTACCAAGGCGGTGTTTCCACTATAATGAACCCCTTGTGTAAGTTTCGGGAAAAAACCTTGACCGGGCGCTACAATAGGTCCGACAAAAGGCACCCTAATCTGCCCACCATGTGCATGACCTGTCAGCACGACATCAACCCCGCTTTTTCCATAGATCTCAAGGTAGTCGGGGCGATGTGAAATTAAAACACTAAAGTTTTCCGGTTGCTCAGGTACAAGTTGATTAAGTTCACGTTCGGCTATCTCTCGCGGTTTGTTAATCTTTATATCCGGCGCAAAACCCGGGTCGCGAAGCCCAAATATCTCTATACTTTGTTGTCCAACCGATATAGTTTCACTTTTATTGAACAATAACTTGATATCAATATCCGATATCTCTTTTAACATCTCATAATACGCGCCTTCGTGCGACTCATGATTTCCGGGGGTATAATATGTCGGCGCAATTTTTGAAACTTCTTTAAACAGATATTCAATTTTATCAAAATTGTCCGGCAAAGCCGAAAAGATATCTCCTCCAACCACTATTATGTCGGGTTCGCTATTCTTTATTTGGTCTATCAACCTTGACTGTTTTTCGCCAAACTCAGCTTCATGTAGATCGCTTATAAATGCAATCCTAAATCCATCAAATGAATTTGGCAATCTCTCGCTGTAGATTTCATATTCTGTCGTTTCAAGTTTATTTGTATCAATATAGAAATAAATCAAAGCAACGATTATCGACGCTGTTAAAATTAAAAATAAAATCATGATAGTTCTTTTCTTTAAAGATGTCATATATTATATATTAAATCCTATTCAAAATAAAATCAAGTAAAAATAAAGGTTAGATATTTATGCACTATTTATTATCATTTTTAGAAGGGATTATAACTTTTATATCCCCTTGTCTTCTGCCTATGCTTCCTGTATATATTTCGTATTTTGCGGCGGATACCGAAAGCAAAAGCAAAAAAACCGCCGTTATAAACTCTATATCTTTTGTATTAGGGTTTACCGTCGTGTTTGTGGCTCTCGGAGCATTTTCCGGAATTCTCGGTTCCTTATTACTTGTCTATTCGAGACAGGTCTATCTTGTAAGCGGCCTACTGATAATTTTGTTTGGTCTTTCGGTTTTAGGTATAATTAAACTTCCGCTTCTCAATATATTTAACAAATCAAATGGACAAGGTAAAAAAAGAGGCGTTCTTTCCTCGTTTGTATTCGGGCTTGTTTTTTCGGTATGTTGGACCCCTTGTGTCGGAGCATTTTTAGGCTCTGCGCTAATTTTAGCGGCAACAAGCGGAAACGCTGTTCAAGGAATAATAATGCTTTTACTGTATTCGTTAGGTCTTGGTATTCCGTTCATAATAAGTGCCCTCTTGCTTGACAAATTAAAAACTTCTTTTGATTTTATCAAGCGTCATTATAAAGTAATCAATACTATAAGTGGAATAGTCCTTATTATCCTTGGAATATTAATCGCCACTAACATAATAAGTGTATTCTACTCTTGGGTTATTTAGAAAGGAAATATCAAAAAAAGATGAAAAACAACAAACTAACATTAATAATTACCGTTACACTTCTCGTTGCTATTATTGGCTCTGCTTATTTTGTTTATGATATGGTATCAAGTCAAGTAGAAACTCCGCAAGCTACGCAAGAAACTCAACTCGCGCTAGCTCCACAAACAGAAAACTCAAACGAACAAGTTGAACAAACGGACGAAGCCGACCCCGACGCTGTCATGGCTCCCGATTTTGTTGTATATGACATAGACGGCAACACGGTAAGCCTGTCCGACTTTGAAGGCAAACCCGTTGTTATAAACTATTGGGCGAGTTGGTGTCCGCCATGTATAGCTGAATTTCCCGATTTTGAGCTTGCATATCAAGAGTATGGAGAAGATGTCGTTTTCTTGATGGTTAATTCCACCGATGGAAGCCGCGAAACGGTTGAAACTGCAACAGAATTTATCGACGAAAACGGGTATACTATGCCTATAGTGTTTGACAGCGACTTAAACTTTGCGTTAACCTACCAATTCAGAGCACTTCCAACCACAACGTTTATCAACGGCAACGGCGAAATATTTAGCATCTATTCCGGCCTTATCGGAAAAGATATAATCGACGAGAATATTCAAAAAATTTTAATATAAAAGGAGAACAAAAAAATGAGCGCATTAATTATCACAAACGAAAACTTTGAAAGCGAAGTTCTAAAATCAGACAAACCCGTATTGGTAGACTTTTGGGCACCGTGGTGTGGTCCTTGCAAGATGGTTTCCCCAATAATTGACCAGATTGCAGCGGAGGAAAACGACATCAAGGTTTGCAAAGTCAACGTAGACGAACAATCGGAACTTGCGGCGAAATACTCTGTCATGAGCATCCCGACACTTATGGTTGTTAAGGACGGAAAGGTAGTAACGCAAGCCGCCGGAGCACGTTCAAAACAAGCAATTTT
>CAYJJR010000140.1:0-3758 GCA_964370565.1 uncultured Oscillospiraceae bacterium
TGAAGAGGCGGCAAAATGGGGCGACTATACCAGCACCAAAGTAAGCAACACCGCCGTGGTAAACTCGAACGAACCTTTCTACAACCCGCTTGAACTTTTAGTCGAGGTTATATATAAGGTTATAACGTCTTTTTATCGGATTGTTGTTCCTGTGCTTTTGGTTTCAAGTTTTTGTTTTTTAATCAAAGATATCAACAAGGCTTTTAAAGATTTAAAAAATAAGGAGTTTTCGTTACACGTAATTAAAACTATTTTATTAATCGGTATACTTCTGTCGATAGTTTTAAGGATTACGATAATATCATACATCGAGATAAGCAGTTTTAGGATAGGGACAGATTTGATGTATCTTGCTCCCGCCGGAACGTTGCTTTTGATGTTTGCTTCGTATTCCGAAATTAAATTTTTCAAGAGATTTATCAAAAAGATAGACAAGCAAGACAAATTAGATGGATAGAAAAAGGAGAAGTTAGCGTATGAAAAGCATTAAACCGGGCAGAGGCCCTTCGTTCATGGGTGGTGTTGGGGGAATTGTCGCGATTGTGTTCGGTATTTTTTGGACAATAATGGCGTTTTCGATGGTTTCGGGAACAGGGGGCGCGTTGTCTGTCTTCCCGATTTTCGGCATATTCTTTATAATATTCGGCATAGTAAACACGGTCTACAACTTCAAAAACGCTACCGGAAAAAATCGATTTTCCACGTTCGACATAGTGGACAGCGACGAAGAACAAGACCCGTTTGACAGATATGTTCGCCGCGACGAAGTTGTTTCAAACGCCAATGACGATGATGACGACACGACAAGCGACGTTAACTTTTGCCCGTATTGTGGAACAAAAGTTAAAGAGGGTTTCGAGTTTTGCGCAAAATGCGGAAAAAAAATGCCGTGAAGCGGATAAAATATACTATCCCAAACCACGCAATAAATGGCGAAGGTAGGGGACGGGTTGCCCGACCCGTCTTTGTTACCCAAACCAAACCCAAAAGAGAATATAAGCAAAGCTGTTTTTGACTTGTTCAGCAGGCATTAAGTAAGGAGCGACGCCCTCGTCGCTCCTTTAAGACTGTCGAAAAACTTTCATCATAAAAATGCACTTCGTCATTTTGAACAAACCCAATAGGTGGAATGTAGGGGTTGGCGTCCCCGACAACCCGAAAATCAGCACAAATCCCACAGAAACGGGACGTCGAGGACGCCGTCCCCTACAAATGATATTTTAATTTTGTGCAACATTTTTTAGCGTACACCTTTTTTGACACCCTGTAAGGAGCAACGTCTCGTCGCTCCTTTTTTGTCGCCCAAACAACCCATTATTTTCTTCTAATCGTCGACAAACTCTTCGTTGTCGGCGTCTTGTCTTTTCTTTTCAAGATGTTTCTCGCGAAGCCTGTTAAAGATAAACTCTTTAAACAAATCGTAACACACCGCGAACAACGGAACGCCTATCAACATTCCGAGAACGCCCCAAAGCGAACCGAAAAACACAACCGAAAACAGTATCCAAATAGCGGATATTCCAATCGATTCACCAAGGATTTTGGGGCCTAGAATATTGCCGTCGAACTGTTGGAGAAGGATTACAAAAAGCCCAAACCAAAGCCCTTGTATCGGGTCGACCAAAAGGATTATAATCGACGAAGGAAGCCCGCCGATAAACGGCCCTATCGTTGGAATCATGTTTGTTACGGCGATAATTATCGTTATCATCGGGACATACGGCATGTCAAAGATAAGCATAAACACAAGGCATATAAGCCCGATAATTAGCGAATCGAGTGTCTTTCCGGATAGGAATGAGGTAAACGCTATTTGAGCCCTCGAGATTATCTCGGCGGTTTTGTTATATGCTTTTTCGGAGGTAAACGCTTTTAAAACGAGCGAAAAGTTTCTGCTTAAACGCTCTTTGTCCGCAAGGATATAAATCGCGGTAACCAAAGCGATTAGCGAACTTGCAATCCCCGAACCAAACGCTATCGAGAAGTTGACCATCGACGGAATGAGCCCTCTTACATATTCGACGATATAATTAATCGTGTCTTCCGGATCTAAAAATTCCAATACCATCGTTTCGGATATTCCGTATCTAACCAACAAAGCGGTTATATTTATATATGCTTCGTTGAGATATTGTGGGGCGTTTGCGACAAGTTGCGTTAAACTTTCGACAAACTGCGGAACGATTAAAAAGATTAGGCCCATAATTATAATTAAGGCAATCAATATCGAAAGCGAAAGCGAAAGATACCTTTTGACAACTTTGTTTTTTATCTTGAAAAATATCTTTTTTTCGACAGGAACAAGCAAAAGGTTTAAGAAATATGCAATCCCCATTCCGGCAAGAAACGGACGGAACAGGACGTATATAAGGTGGGCAATCTCAAACACCTTTGCAAAGTTAAGGAAAATAACAAAGATTCCGCCAATCGTTGCGCCCGTTATTATGTTAGACAAAACCTTGCCGGAAAAAAGGTCTTTTTCCCCTTTTAAGAAACTCTTTTTTTTCGACATCAGTCAACACTCCCCATGTTAAAATTAATTTTTTTATATTGTTGCTTTTTTGTTATGTCAATATACAGTTTCGTTATATGACGTTAAAATGTTTAAGGACGTTTTCAATCCCGTCGTCCTCACAGTCGGTTGTTATGTAATCGGCAACGTTTTTAAGCTCGTCACACGCGTTACCCATAGCAACCCCGACCCCGGCATATTGAACCATCGTTATGTCGTTTCCGCCGTCGCCGATAGCCATAGCCTCGTCTTTGGAGAACGAGAATATCTCAAGTACCTTTTCAATGCCTTTGTGTTTGCCGCCGCCTTTGACGACAAGGTCGGCTACTAAAGGATGCCAACGAACCGTCTCGCAATGTTTAAGCTTGTCAACGAGGACATGTTCTTCATGTTGTTCTAAAAAATAGTTAACTGCAAAGATTTCATTTTCAAGCACCCTGCTTATATCTTCACAGTCTGTGCCGATATTATGCAACGAATTAAAAAATCTTTCAACCTTGTCGTTGATACCGCTTAAATAAACATAGTTTTTTTCCATGAACGACGCTTCAAACGGAAACTGTTTGCGAACGTTAACTATTGTTTCGATGTCTTCTCGCGGTATCGGAATTGCGAAAAGTTCTTTTCCGTCGCTCATAAAAGCGCGTTGGCCGTTCATGACGACATATCCGTCGAACTTTGGAAGGCCGCTTAAAACCGCCATTCCTTTGCCTTCGTATATATTGCGCCCTGTGTTTATAAAGATCTTAACGCCGTTTTCGCGCGCTTTGTTAAGCGCCTTTATGGTCGAGGGCAACGCCCGACGTTGTTTCATGCTGACAAGCGTTCCGTCTATGTCAAAAAAAATCGCTTTAATCATTAAATTACCAACCTTTGTTTTGAGTATAGCATATAAATGCGTCTAAATTAAAAATATAAAAAATACAAAAAAAGAGAAAACCGAGAAAATATTTTCAGATGGTTAAAAACTAAAGTACAAAAAGTTTTGAAACTTACTGTCTGGAAAAAGAACAACAAAATGGCGAGTATCGCCATTGCAGGGCATCAAAAAAGGTACACCCTCAAAAATGTTGCACAAAACCGCAATAGAGTTTGTAGGGGATGGCGTCCTCGACATCCCGTTTTTAGGGGATTTGTGGTGATTTTTCGGGTCGTCGGGGACGCCGACCCCTACATTCCACCCATTATGTTTGTGCATTTTGACGAAACACAATTTTGCAATAGGGGTTTTTCGACAGTCTGAAAT
>CAYJJR010000141.1:0-3612 GCA_964370565.1 uncultured Oscillospiraceae bacterium
CGCGGTTTGTCGAAACTTTGTTGATAGCGTCTCTGATAACGTCGATAGATTGTCCTGCAGCTGTTTGGTCAGCTACGCTTACCGTGTCAAGCGAAAGAGATTCCGCTCTAAGATCATCAACGTTAACTCTAACGTTGTTGAAATAGTCGTTGGTGTCGCCGATTTGAAGTTTCAATCCACCGTTGCTTGATTCTTGATCTTCCAAAGCGAATGTTACAGAAGTAGTATCACCTTCAGTTGTTTTGAAGTTGTCGCCTGTCATTGTGAAACCAAGATACCATTGAGCTTGTTTTGCTCTGTCTGAATCAGCTCCTCTTCCGGCATCGATTTCTGATTTGATGATTTCTTGTGCTTCATTACGAACCGCTGCGGTGATTTCAGCCGCTGTGTATGTTTTTGCTACATCAGAAGAAAGTCTGATTGTAAGTGCTCCCGCGGTGGAGATATCAGCTGCAACTTTGCCCGAAGAAGCACCAGTAGCACCGGTTGTTGTATCAGTAGCTGCAACTGTTATGGTATCATTTATTTCCACTGCTCCGCCTACTGAGTTTAGAGGTTGCTCGATTTCTCTTGCTGTGTTTCCTAGAGTAATGTCTCCACCACCAAGTTTTGCATCAACTTTTACTTCTTTCGACATACCAGCCGAAAGGCTACCGTCGAGAAGTTTAATTCCGTTGAAGTCAGCCGAGCTTGCGATACGAGTGATTTCGCTGTTAAGATCGTTGATTTCTTGTTGGATAGCTTCACGGTCGACTTCGTTTTGGATAGTTCCGTTAGCCGATTTTGTTGCGAGCTCTACCATACGGTTAAGCATGTTGTGGATTTCTTGTGTTGCGCCTTCTGCTGTTTGGATAAGGCTGATACCGTCTTGCGAGTTAGCAGAAGCTTGTTCCAAACCTTGGATTTGAGCTTTCATTTTTTCGCTGATTGCAAGGCCCGAAGCATCGTCTGCTGCACGGTTAATTCTATAACCAGAAGACAATTTCTCCAAAGATTTTCCAACCATCGAGTTGTTGATTCCCAATGAACGATTGGCGTTCATTGCCATGGTATTAGTTCTAACTACCATTCCCATAATTTTTCTCCTTGTTCCGGCAAAACCGAATTCCTTCTCGGTTTATATGCCAATAAAAAATTTTATTTATTTTAACTTTGGCGCAGTCTTTCGACTTAACCAAAAATAAAATACCACGTTTGGTTTGCTGGTTTGCTAGCTGTTTTTGAAAAGCGTTCTGACGTTTTCGAGTTTTTCCGAGTTTGCGGCGGTCTTGTTTTGCACAATCGCTTGATAGATTTCGTTTCGCCAAACTTTAAACTCTTTTGGAGCCTCAACCCCAATTTGAACCTGTTTTTTTGCGCCGACAGCTATCTCTTTTATTAGTAAAGTAACGGTTTGTTCGCCAATTTCAATAACAAGCGACTCGCCTTTTTTTCTTGTTAGGTTTAACATCTATTCGTCCCCCAATTTAAAGGGATGCCTTAAGGAATAGTCTCCGTCGAGTATATGTTGTTTTGCTTTTTTTGTGTCGCGATTGATTAGTATTGGGTTTTTAAGGTTGATTGTCGAGTTGTTTAAATCACGCCCAATAACACACACAACCCACGCGAACACTTCGCCGTCGCCGAGATCGTCAAGATCTTTCTCTTCAATTTCCGGGTTATAGTCTTTTGCGTATACGTCCGGTTCAACAATTATGAAACAGATGTCGCTTTGTTCGGTAGATTGAAGCCAAGCTACTGAGTTTCCTATCTCTTTGTCGTGTAACAAAACATAATTTTTATATTGGTCGAACCCAAAAAGAGGTTGGACAAATGTTATTATCTCATCTTCCGTTATCTCAACATTGCCGAAATCACGCGTTTCAATATTCATTATACACAAATCCTTTTAACGTCCTATTTTGTTCCGACACTTAGTTTATTCCATGGTTTTTAAAAAACTAAATAGCAAAATCAAAAAAACTTTTTATTTTTTTGTTAACGTTTTAAATATCTAAAGTTGCTTATATATACAATACAAAATCTATAATCCTTTTACGATGTCTTTAAGCCAAACACCGGTTTTAACGATAGCGACGGCGACAATAAGTTTAAGTAAATCTACGGCTTGAACCGCTATGTATAGCGGAATTATCGAAATGTCTGTGTACCTTGTAAGGAAAAAAGCCAAGGGAATCGAGATTATCCACATAAACACGAAATCGAAAATGAACGTTAAAAGCGTTTTTCCGCCCGAACGAATTGTGAAAAACGAGCTGTGGATACAAGCATATATAGGCATCATAAAGCTTACCACGCGAATAAGTTGGGTTGCTATCTCTTTAACCTCGTCGGTTGTGTTGTAGATTTGAGGGAAAACCGGAGCGAAAAAGAAAAGACATGTGCCGATTAAAATATGAAGAGAAAAAGCGAAGAATATAACCTTGTATGCCGATTGTTTCGCGAGTTTGAAATCGCCCGCCCCTAGATGGTGGCCGATTATTATTGCAACAGAACTTCCGATAGCTATGTATACGATGTTGAAAACGTTTGTTATAACCGAGTTTATGTTTATCGCCGCAACGACAGCAAGCCCTTTGGTTGAATAAAACTGAACAAGTAACGTAAACCCGAAAACCCAAAATATCTCGTTTAACAACATCGGAGTTCCCGTTTTAAGAATACCTTTAAACAGATCCTTCGGTATAGAAAAGTTTTTATATACACCTTGTATAAATTTATTTTTGTTTGGAGTTCTGTGTGCGTAACCTGCGACGATAAAAAGTTCTATAAATCTTGCGACGACGGTTCCAATGGCGGCGCCTTGAACCCCAAGCGCCGGAGCGCCAAACTTTCCGTATATGAGTATATAGTTAATTATAAGGTTAGTTATAACCGCAATGATACCGGCAACCATGGGCACGATGGTTTGACCCGTTTCGCGAAGCGTTCCCGAATATGACTGGACGATACAAAATGGTACAAGCCCAATCAACATAATTCTAAGATACTGTTTGCCATATAGTAGTGTTTGAGCAATATTCCCCGTTTCGCCGCCCTCGTGGAGATAAAGAGAGATAAGTTGATCATCTAAAAAAGCCAAAACAGCAAGTGACACCACCAACAAAACAGCGCTTATAGCTATCTTAAATCTAAAGGCGTTTCGTATACCATCATGGTTTTTTTGTCCGTAAAATTGTGCGCTGTAGATGCTAGCGCCCGAAATCGCTCCAAAGTTTGTTATCATAAACACAAACAAAAGTTGGTTAACAATAGCAACCCCCGACATTTGGTCTGTCCCAACCGTTCCTATCATGATGTTGTCAACCATGTTGACAAAGCTTGTTATGCCGTTTTGAATTGCTATAGGTATCATTATAGCAAACAACATTCTATAAAATTTTCTATCACCAATTAAATATTTCATACTTTAAACCTCTGTGTAACATTGGGGGACAAACTATAAAAAGAGCAATAAAAAAAGCCCCGAAAGAGCTTTTTTTGAAACGTTTATAACTTTCCAAAAGCGTTTTGATAGCTTCATTCTAACACCCAAAAATTAATAAGTCAACCTATTTTTCAAACTATTTAGAAAACATCTGAAAACGGAATTTTATTAACATTATATCGCTT
>CAYJJR010000142.1:0-3558 GCA_964370565.1 uncultured Oscillospiraceae bacterium
CCCTTACGGGCGATGGATTGAAATGGGGCTTTCGCCCCAAACCCCATACTAAAAGCTAAAAGCTAAAGGCTAAAGGTATTGTTTGAAAACAAACGCAAATGTTATAGACATTTGTCATTTAAATTGCGGCGTAAGCCGCTCCACCACTCCTCACTCCTCACTCCTCACTCCTCACTTCTAACTTCTAACTAAATTAAAAATTATTATTTTTAATTTAGTTAGAAACTCCCGCTTCGATAGTTGCCGAGTTCACTTTCTCGCCGTTTTGGTTTCGCGTTTCGGCCTTTATCGTAATTCGTCCAACCGCTTCGCTAACGTGCGAGACGATACCCGAAACGGTCAACGTGTCCCCGACAAAAACAGGTTTGCGAAATTTTGTCGAGACTTCTTGTAAAAGACAATGTTTCCCCGGAAGGTATACCCCGGCTAGCGTAGAATAAAGCGAAGCCGCGAGCATTCCGTAGACAACGCGATCTTTATATCCTTTTTGTTTCGCGTGTTCACTGTCGCAATGTAAAGGGTTGTTGTCCCCCGTAAGCGAAAGGAAAAGCGAAAGCTTTTGTTCCGTTATCTCCTCGGTAAACGAGGCTTTTGTTCCAACCGTAATGTCAGAAATCGTATACTCGTTCATCGTTTTAGTTACTTCTCCGCAATCTTTCTTTCGATAAGGTCAAGCATCTCGCCGACGTCTTTCAAGCCCTCTACCTCGCCGACAGAAAACTTTATCGCAAATTTTCGTTCCATAGCAACCAAGATGTTTATCTGCTCAAGACTGTCCCAATCTTCTATGTCTGCGGCGGTCATCTCGTTGTGAACCGTTATATCGTCGTCGTCAAAGATGTCGCGGAAGATTTCGGAAACTTGTTCTATTAATTCTGTTCTATTCATAAATTACCTCTATTGAATTTGTTTTATTTTTATATTCCGTCGGAATATTGAATACCCATTTTGTTTCACCGTTTTGTAACTGTGCTGTGTTTTCAAACCCTAAAGTTTTGTAAAAATCTTTTACAATCGGATTTTTGACGGTTGGGATATAACTCGCGGTTATCTTTTCAACCGAAAGTTGTTTTAATTTTTCAACTAACACATCAAACATGGCAAACTCGAGTTCGCGTTTAAATACCCGACAGCTCATTATCCAAAGCTCGATATCTGCGGTTTTGCCGTCAATCTCACATATAATCTCGGTTACAATTCCGTTGTCGCCAAACTTGTCGGTAAGCCTTGAATAAAGCGTTACAAACTTTTCGCTTTTTGCGCGTTCGGCTATCTCCTCGCCGGTATACCGTCTTGTGGTCAGATTGAATTGGTTGGTTTTGTTTGCAAGGGCCGTAATGCGCTCGGCATTTTGTTCGGTAAACTTTCCGAAATAGCCTTTCATGTCAAGCGATTTAAGATATTCGGAATAATCGGAAAATTCCGAAACCGAACTGTTTCTAAGCGCGTTTTGTGCGTACATCTCGTTTCGTTTAAGGTCGTCCGCCGAAAGAGATACTGTTTCAAAATACCCCGAATTCGCAACCGTTTCGGCGTAACGCTCCGGCATTAAAAGCGACGGTATCGCAACGGAGCTAAGCATCGATTTAACCTGTTCGCGTTCAAACGGGTTGTCGTCGACAAAAACAAAACTGTCGATCCCGACGTTAAGCTCGTTTGCGGCGTTTTGAATGTTGGTTGCTTTGTCGTCCCAGTTTGCGTAAAAACACGCAAAGTCTTCGCGCCCCAGCACCGACGAGGGATGGGAAAACCCGCTTATCGCTGCGTCTTGTTCGTTTTTGGAGTTAACCCCCAACACAACACCTATTCGCGAAAGCTCCTTCGCGACGTTTTGCATGTCAGAAAAAGCAATTCCCCCGGGGCTTTCAGAACCTAGGATTATTCCGTCGACACCGTCGTCCCCTATGACCCCGCCCCAAAGAGTGTTGTCACAGTCGAGCATTAAAACTTTTTTGTTGCGCCCAAAAATCGCCTTTATGATGTTCGCGACCGAATGGCAAAGGGTGGGCACGGCGTTTGGGGAAACGGCGTATTTATAGGCGTTGTAATACGACGGGTCGCTCCAAGCATCAAGTCCGTAGAAACTTGACAGATAGTTTATGTCGTTTATGTAAAAGTTCGGTGTGTTTTCGGCATAGTCTGCCATGAATTCGTTTAACCTGTTGACAAACCGAACTTTGCCTGCCGAGTCGTATGCTTCACGGTTGCCCATTATTCTAATTCTCGGGAACTCGAAGTTGTTTGCAACCACCGCGCCGCCAAAGCAAAGCGCCTTGTCCCAAAGCGTTTTAAATCGTTTTGTTTCCGCCTCAAAAAGTTCATCGGCGGTTTTTTTGCTGTCGCCCGCTTTTGGTAAAAACGAAAGATTGTGGATGCTTGTGTGTATAAATATAATATCGGGCGAAAACTCCAAAAGTGAGCCGTCGTCAAATACTATCTCTTCGTAGAACCTTGAATAATCCCCAACTTTAAAGGTCGGTCTTATGCCGTTGTTCAAAAGAAACAGTTCAAGGATATTTTCTATCTGGCCTATCGTCGTTCCCGAAACTATTGCTATCTTTTTGTCGGTTAAGCTGTCATTTTTTAAAAGCTCTTTTTTTATCTTACGCCTGTTTTGCAGGATATCGTCCGAATTGAAAGGAAATTCCAACATGTTTAAACCCATTCCTTTTGCTTGAATTTTATATATAGATTGTTTTAAGTTTTTTGTTTTTTGGAAACTGTATATATTTAATATATTTTAACATACATTATATCAAAAATAAAGTGCTTACACCCGGCATTTGCAAATTTGCATAAACAACGCAAACCGTTTTTTTTAATTTTTTAATTTTTTGGCTTGTGCAACCGATAGTTGCGGGGCAGTTGGTAGAATTTTTTTTACTTTTTGATAAAATAAGCTTATAAAAAACAAAAGGTGGGAAACAGATATGAAACTTTATGAACAGATTAAACACCAAAGAAGTGTTAACGGCATGTCACAAGAAACTCTAGCGGAAAAAATCGGGGTCTCAAGACAGGCGGTTGCAAAATGGGAAAGTGGGCAAAGCTTGCCTTCTTCCGAAAATTTAATAGCTCTTTCAAAAATTTTTGGTGTGTCTCTCGATCTTTTAACAGAGAGAAAAACATCGGAAAACGAGATTAAGCAAAAACAAAAAATAATCCGACAAGCAAATCTTGTGCTTATTGCAATTATCCTCAACGCTTGTTTCCTCAATGTTGCAGTGCAACCGTTTGCGCCCGAAGCATATGGTCCTCCCTTGTCGTTTATTTGGGCATATAAACTTGTTCCGCTTTTTTTGTCTGCCGCTTGGATGGCGTTCAACTTAAGGTTTGAAAAGGACAAAAAACAGTTGCAAAAGAATGTTTCTATCGAACTTCTATACTGTTTGTTACAAGCGTGTGTTGCATTGTTCGTCTTGTATAGCAACCTTTCTTTCTTGGGGGAGCCGTTGATAGTTGTCGTTGCGTTAGGTTATATTTTCTATATAAATCCCAAATACATGAACAGAAAACTAACTCGTAAATGGGGAGAAAAATAGAATTTCATATTATTCT
>CAYJJR010000143.1:0-3521 GCA_964370565.1 uncultured Oscillospiraceae bacterium
GGGTGCTCTCTATTATTCTTTTTCCGAAAAAGCGTTAACTTTTTTCAACATCGTTTCATACATCAAAAACATAACCACAAGCATAATTCCGATATATAAAGGATATAAGCTAAAACTTATCTCTCTCCCAACAATTCCGAAAAGCGCCGGCATTAAAAGAGTTCCGGTATATGCCGAAGCCATCTGAACCCCTGTTATTGCTTGAGAGTTGTTAACACCAAAGTTATACGGCGTTGAATGTATTATACATGGGAAAACGGGGGCCGAGCCTAGGCCTATCAACGCGAGACCTGCAAACGCCGTGTAATCCCCAAAAGGTACAAACAACGTCGCCACACCTACAATCATTATTGCCGTGCCGCCGCGTATCATCTGTTTGTCGTTATACTTGATTGCGATAAATCCACAGATACCTCTGCCTATCGTTATCCCGAGATAAAACAGCGCGGAAAACCCTGCGGCGATTTCGGGAGATATCCCGCGGTTGTACACAAGATAGCTACTCGCCCAAAGTCCTGTTGTCTGTTCAATTGCGCAAAAACAAAAAAACGCAAACGCCAGTTGTTTAACTCCGCGTATTTTAAAGATCTCTTTTAATGTAAGCGGCTTGTTTTGAAGCGCGCTCGACTCGTCGTCGGTTGAATTCACCTTTGTTTTCCAAACAGGACTGCTTAAAAGTATCACAATCGAAAGGACGGCTTGAATGGCAAAAAGGATTATATATCCGGTTCTGAACGTGAAACCTCCTGTAAGCGCCATACCCATAACGTATGGTCCAAGAGTTGCTCCAACCCCCCACATACAATGTAGCCAGCTCATGTGTTTGCTCTCAAAGTTAACCGCAACATAGTTGTTTAACGCGGTATCCACGCTTCCGGCGCCCAAGCCATATGGTATCGCCCAAAGACAAAGCACCAAGAAAGACGGGCTTGAAGAAAAACCAAACAACGAAATCGCGGTAATCGCAATGCTTAAAGTTGTTACCTTGTGAACGCCGATTTTGTTTATCAAACGGTTACTGTTTAAGCTTGAAACAATAGTTCCCGCCGAGATGATAATCGTAACAATCCCCATGTTCGAGACCGAAACACCAAACTCTTGGCTTATAACCGGCCAAGCCGAGCCCAAGACGGCGTCCGGCAACCCGAGACTGATAAATGAAATGTAGATAAGTGCTAAAAGTAAAGTAATCATGTTGAACCTCCGTTTTGTTTGCGGTATAATTATATCATCTTGATTTCAAAGTTTTCTATTAAAATAACGTACATTTATATAACAATTTCGCCAAAAAGGCGTAAGGAGCACAGATGAAAACCAATTCTTGCAGCTTAATTTTAGACAGCACCAACAAAGAACTTAACTTAAAAGGAACAAGCGAACTTCCGATAGCCGTTTATAACGACGATTTAAAAGCCGAACCCGTACCATACCATTGGCATGATGAGATAGAACTAATTGTGGTTGTAAACGGTAAAATGGAACTTGTTGTCGAGGGAAAAAAATTCGTTTTTTCTGTTGGAGAAGGTATTTTTATAAACTCGGGTAGGCTTCATTCATGTGCAAACTTTGACGAAACCAACTGTTTTCTTAAGTCGTTCGTGCTTCATTCAAAGTTTATCTACGGAGATTTAAGCAGTATTTTATACCAAAACTACCTACATCCGTTGATTAATGAGTCTTCGGTTGGCTTCGTTATTTTAACCGACGAGATGTGTGATCTTGTTTTATCCGCGTACAATATTTTTGTCGAAAAACCTTTTGCTTTTGAATTTTCCGTTCGAGAACATCTAACTAAGATAATAATGGCTATTATTAAAGATACCGAAAAGGACAACTCGCCTGTCGACGCAAAAAAAACAAGACAACTTAACCGTTGTAAATTAATGTTGTCTTTTATACATAACAACTACGGCGAAGACATTACTCTTTTCGACATAGCAAACAGCGCAAACATAAAAGAGAGCGAATGTTTAAGATGTTTTAAAACGGTGCTTAACACCTCGCCCGTTAAATATCTTAAAACCTATCGAATAGAACGGTCGGCTTTTGCGCTTAAAACCTCCGCCCAACCTATCATAGACATAGCTTTAAGCTGTGGGTTTGTTGAGATGAGTTACTTTTCAAAAAGTTTTAAAGAGCAATATAAAATGACTCCGACTGAATATAGAAAATCGGAACAAATCTAAACACTCCACAAAAGTTTAAAATTTTTCAATCTTTAATTTTTGTAGTCTTTGTTATGTTGATGTTCATAATAACTATCGACGCCAACACAAGAGAAATTCCGAAAATCTTTGGGGCGGTAACCGATTCAAAAAGCAACAAAAAGCCAAACAACGACGCCACAACAACCTCGACCGACGCGACTATCGGAGCCCTCGAAGCTTCAACCCCCTTAGACATTCCGTACATATATAAAAGATACGGCAAAATAGTTGCGACAACCGAAAGCAAAACCGCCCAAAATATGCTTTGAAAAGTCAGAATAACGTCTAGTTGTTCTAATGGGTCAGAGATTAAAAACATCGTTAATGTTCCGAAAACAAAGCTATAGAACACGATTAAAAAAGGATCGTATCTGTCGGTGTACATCTTTCCCACCGTTGTTATAAGGCTGTACAAAAAACCGCTTAAAATCCCGAACACAACCCCGACAACCGAAAACGTAATCTCGTCGAACACACCGCCCGTGACGGTAAATATGCAACCCAAAAAATTCACCAAAAGTGCTACTGTCTTTTTTACTGACATCTTTTCTTTAAACAACCAAACCGCGGTAAGGCAGACAAACGCCGGCGCTGTGTAAAGAAGCACCGAAGCGGACGAAGTCCCAAGCATAACAATCGTGTTGTTATAGCAAAAATTAAAAAGCCCCTGTGCAAACACGCCCAATATAAAACAAGCAAAAATCCCTGTTTTGTCTATCTTAAAGTATCCTATTCCGTGGCGAAAAAGCAGATATAAAAAAAGGATTACCATGCTGAAAAACAGCCTTAAAAACGCAGCGGTTGAAGCCGTCACCCCGGCGGCGTTTAGGTTAGTTACAAAAAAACCAATCGAACCCCAAAGGCAAGCGCCTGTAAAAATAAATGTGTAACCCGATTTTTTTATCATATATATTCCTTTAAAATATCTGCTTAAAAGATTATCTTATATTTTTTCAACAAAAAGCCAACATTCGCATGATAACAAAACCGCTTAACATAGTCAACCGATTTCATAAGTTTGTTGTAAGAATTAAGTTTTTGTTTATGTCGTTATTTCGACCAAGTTCCCCTCGGGGTCTTTGACACAGCTTTCAAAATATCCGTCCCCCGTCGTTCGCGGAAAACTTGTCACTTCAAAACCGTCGTTTTGAATTTCAGCCGTGAGTCGTTCAACCTCTTGTTTGCTTGAAACGCTAAATGCGAGATGGATATAACCCTCGCGCTTATCGTTTTGGCTTTTTTGTTCAAGCCCCGGAAAGTTCATAATCTCGAGCCTTGCCCCATCTTCAAACGTCAAAAAGTATGATTTAAACC
>CAYJJR010000144.1:0-3406 GCA_964370565.1 uncultured Oscillospiraceae bacterium
CGAGGACGCCATCCCCTACAAACTCTATTGCGGTTTTGTGCAACATTTTTGAGGGCACACCTTTTTTGACACCCTGACGCCAACAAAGTTGGCTTTTCCCCCTCCCGCAAATATAGCCACGAAGTGGCTCACAATAATTACGAATTACGAATTACGCATTACGAATTAACAAAGCTTGTCAATTATTTATTTAATTATATAAAAAGATAAAAGGAGGAAAAACGTTTGGGAGTTGAATTTTTAAAAGCTCCGAGGCTTAGGGGGGTTGATACCCCACACAGAAAATACACCGGGGAGGAAACAACCGGAAAACTTGTCGCGCCCGAAATCGTTATGATACCGGTTACGCAACATATCGGCGCGCCGGCAGAAGTTGCGGTTAACGTTGGCGACGAGGTTTTTGTCGGCAGTATAATTGCAAAAGCCACCGGTTTTGTAAGCGTTCCCACACATTCTTCGGTTAGCGGTGTTGTTAAAGGTATCTCGGACATTATGTTTCCGGACGGCTCTAATCGTCCAACCGTAACTATCGAAAGCGACGGCAAATTTAAACTAGCCCCTGATATTAAACCGCCTGTCGTTGAAAGCGCGGAAGATCTTGTAAAGGCTGTTGCGGCGTCCGGTTTGATTGGTCTTGGCGGAGCGGGCTTTCCGACCCATGTCAAGTTGTCGCCGCCCAAAGACAAGCCCCATCCCGATTATCTCGTTATCAACGGCGCAGAATGTGAACCGTACATCACAAGCGACTATCGAACTATGATTGAACAAGGCGACGAGATCTTTGAAGGGATTATGACGATAAAGAAATATCTCAACATTGAAAACGTTGTTATCGGAATAGAAAATAACAAACCAAACGCTATTATATATCTAAAAAAATTGTTTGAAGACGAAAAGAATGTCCAAGTTATGTCGCTTAAATCAAGCTATCCGCAAGGGGCGGAAAAGGTTTTAATCGCGACAACGACGGGCAGAGCCGTTCCAATGGGAGGCTTGCCGTCCGACGCCGGTTGTATCGTTTTAAACGTTACGACGGTAGCTTTCATAGCCAAATATCTAAGAAGCGGTATTCCGCTTGTCAGCAAACGCGTAACCGTTGCGGGCGGCGCGGTTGGTGCTCCCGGAAACTATCTTGTTCCGATAGGGACGACGATAAGAAAAGTTTTTGAAGATTGTAGCGTGGATCTTGACAGTTGTGAACGTATTCTTCTCGGCGGCCCTATGATGGGAATTGCGCTTTATACAAAAGATTTCCCTGTTCTTAAGACAACCAATGCCGTTTTGGGACTTACTTCAAAAGAACTCGGGCATATCCTCGACACACCGTGTATCCATTGCGGAAGATGTGCCGACAGATGTCCAATGGGGCTTTCTCCCGTCGAAATAGAACTAGGCTTTAGACGTTCCGACGCTTCGGAATGCGAAAAACTTTTTGTCATGAACTGTATCGAATGCGGATGTTGTACATTTACATGCCCAGCAAAAAGACCGTTGACGCAAAACATGCGTCTTTCTAAAAATCTTGTAAGAAAGGCGGGAGCTAAAAAATGAAACGTCCTTTAACCGTTGTTTCTTCGCCCCACATATCCTCGCCCGACAGCACCGATAAAATAATGTTGAAAGTGTCGCTAGCACTTGTACCGGCCGGACTTTTGTCTATCTATTGGTACGGAATACGCGCTGCGCTCGTAATCGCCGTTGCCGTTGTGTCGTGTGTACTGTTTGAATATCTCTGGTGTCGTTTGATGAAAAAACCTTCAACACTTTGGGATTTTTCCGCCGTCGTAACCGGTATACTCCTCGCGTTTAACATTCCGTCAACAATTCCTTTGTGGATGGTGCTAGTCGGAAGTTTTGTATCTATTATAATAGTCAAACAACTTTTCGGAGGCCTAGGTTGCAACTTTGTTAACCCCGCTCTTGCCGGACGCGTTACAATGGCGCTTTCGTTCCCCGCCGCCATGACAAACTATGGCTACCCCGAAAACGTCCCCGACGCCCTTTCGGGCGCTACCCCTCTTGCGCTTATGCGCGAGGGAGCAATTGGCGGAACGGATTATATCGTTGAAATTCTTCTCGGAAACCGCGGAGATATAATCGGCGCAGGTTGTACGCTAGCACTTTTGGTCGGCGGCATATATCTTATGTTAACAAAGGTTATTAAACCGACAATCCCCCTAGTTTATATAGGTTCAACGTTTGTTCTGTTGATGCTTTTCGGCAATACGTCGGCTTTGCTTTCGATACTGAGCGGCGGGCTTATCCTTGGAGCATTTTTCATGGCAACCGACTACGTAACTTCGCCGTATACCGACAAAGGCAAAGTAATCTTTGCTATTGGTCTTGGGCTTTTGACGGCGGTTTTAAGAACCTATTCCAACATGACCGAGGGCGTGTCGTTCGCTATTCTTATAATGAACCTTTTAGTTCCGTATATAAACGACCTCACAAGACGCAGACCGTTTGGGGAGGTGAAGAAAAATGAAAAATAATTTCTTTAAAGACAATGTAATGCCGGTTTTGGTGCTCGCTTGTATCTGTTTAGTGGTGTCTGCTGCGCTAGGCTACACAAACTCTATAACCGCGCCGATAATCGAGGCAAACAAAGACGCCGAGGCGGTAGCGGCAAGGGCACAACTTATTCCAGAAGCAAAAAGTTTCACCAAGATTGAAACAGACATTCCAAACGTTATCTCGATACACGAGGGAAGCGACGGCACGGGGTATATAATCGTAGCGTCGTCCAAAGGATATGGCGGTAACGTCGTTGCAACGTGTGCGGTTGACACAAGCGGAAAGCTTATCGGCCTTCTCGTGGACACCTCGACCGAGACGGTCGGAATTGGCTCAAGGGCTTCTGAACCCGAATATATCGAACAGTATCTAAACGCTGCAAGTCCCGCCGATGTCGATTTGATTTCGGGCGTAACGCTAACAACAAGAGCGCTTAAAACGGCGGTTTTATCTGCTGTGTCGTATCTTTCGGATGTCGATACTACGGTAGAGGAGGAAGCTCCAAAACCCGAAACACCGGCAGTTTTAACCGAAACAGAGATCAAAGAACTTCTCGTGCCCGAAGCGACTTCTCATCTAGATATGGAACCCCATAACGAAAACATAAACTCGATTAGAGAATATCGAAACGATACAGATGTTTGGTATGTGGTTGAAACGTCGGCAAGAGGTTACGGCGGAAACATAGTCGTCACAACCGCTTTTGAACAAGGCGAAACGCCAACGATTACCGGCCTTTATATCGACAGTTCGACCGAGACGGTTGGAATTGGAACACGGGTTTCGGAACCTGAATTTTTGGAACAGTTTGTCGGACAGCAAAACTTAACCGATGTCGATGTCGATGTTCTCGCGGGAGCGACGATTTCAAGCAACGCCGTCAAAAAGGCTG
>CAYJJR010000145.1:0-3368 GCA_964370565.1 uncultured Oscillospiraceae bacterium
AGGGGTTTTTCGACAGTCCGAACCACACTCAAAAAACCAAAATATCGGTTTACGCCGAATTTAGACAACGATACAAAACTATATTTTTATCGTTTGCAACTTTTTATCTATAAGAGTTTTTTGTCCGAAATAAAGCGAGATAAAACTTGAAAGGGTAACTATCGTACAAATAGCGATTATTATAGCTATCTGGTATAAAATCGCGGTTAGCGGAAGCGTTCCCGAAAGAATTTGTCCCGTCATCATTCCGGGCAAAGAAACTATCCCCATGCCGACCATCGAATTAAGCGTTGGTACCATCGCTGTTTCAAGAGCTTGTCTTACAAACGGGGACAAAATCGTTTCGGGTCTTGCCCCGGCATATATAGCGGCGTTTATCCTGTTTGAATTGTTTTTAAGGCTGTTTGAAAACGTTGTTATCCCAAGAGACAACGCCGTCATCGTGTTTCCGAGAAGCATTCCCGAAATCGGTATTGCGTATTGTGGGTTAAAGATGTTTTGGCCTATTACAAGTATGATAAAGAAAAGCAAAACCGAAACACCCGAAAAAACTATTGAAAACGCAATTGTCGCCTTGAATTTAAAGTTTAACTGTTTGTTTTTCGATATTACTCTATGTATAGAAAAACCAATCATCGCCGATATGTAGATTATTATAAACAATGGGTTTGGATTTTCAAAGATATACATTAAGATAAAGCCTGCCAAAACAAGTTGGACAGTCATGCGCCCGCTCGAAACCACAAGCCGTTTAATCTCGTTTATGCCACATTTTTTCATCACAAGTCCAACGACCACAAGCAAAAGGTATATGAGCATAAACTGCGTTATCTGAAGTTGTTCAACTCCGTTCATGTTTGTTTCTCCTTTTCAAGATGTATAACAAAATCTGCGTAAAGCTCTGTCAACGTTTCTGAATGACAAACTACGACCGATGTTATGTCGTTTTGTTTGCAAAAATCTTTTATGTTAGAAAATACTTTTTTGGACGTTTCAAAATCGAGCGCCGCCGTAGGTTCGTCCAAAAGAAGAACTTTCGGCATAAACGAAACAAAGATTGCTACAAAAATCCTTTGGCGTTCCCCCACAGAAAGGTTTTGAACACACGTTTCAATCGGCATCTCGATTTCACAAAGTTTTAAAAATTCTTTTATCCTGCCCTCTGAAATGGGTTGTTGTTCCCTTAAATTATAATACATTAAAAAATTGTCCGCTATCGTTCCCTCATACAGATACGGTTCTTGCGGGGCAAGAGTAGCCGACTTTCTGTGTTCTATTACGTCAACTTTATCAAGTGCTTCGCCGTCGAAATAGATAGCCCCTCCTGTTGGCGCTTCGGTCGCGTTAACCATTTTTAAATAGGAGCTTTTTCCGCAACCGCTTTTTCCCGTTATAAACGTCATACAGTTTTTTTGTATCTCTATTTTCGGATATCTTATAAAATCTTTAAAACAAACGTCTTCATTTGATTTTATTATTACCATGCTTTTCTCCTTATGTAATTTTAATTTTTTAATAAACAGCCGTAAACAAAGGCAAAATGTTTGCGGCGTTTAACAAACTTTAACGACGAAAAAAAATGTTAACTTTTTTCGCCTTGACTAAAACTCTTTTAATGTGATAACATTAGAAAAATTATGTTGATTTTCGATATCGTGTTTCGATATCGATTTATGATATTATAGCATAAGGAGAGGTATTATGCAACACCCTATTTTAAGGAAGCTGTTTTTGGGATTTATCCAGATACATATTTTGCACCATGCGTCTTTAAAACCTATTTACGGAAGTTGGATGATGGACGAGCTTAAGAACCACGGTTATGACGTAAGCGCCGGAACTATCTACCCTATCTTCCACAAGCTTGAAAGCGGAGGATTGCTTTTGTCCGAAAGCCGAAACATCGACGGAAAGTTAAGAAAATACTACACAACTACGGCAAAAGGGGACGAAGTTTTCGCAAACGCAAAGCAAAAAATAGCCGAGCTTACAGGGGAGCTATAGCAAACGCAAAAGATAAAGAGGGGGGGATTTTTTAAATTATGATGACCGAACGAAAGGCAAAAAATCAAATTATCGAAGCCGCAAAACATCTTGTTGAAAACGGATTGATTTCACATAACAGCGGAAACATAAGTTGTCGAATAGACGATGAGCGGTTTGTTGTAACGACGGACGAGGCAAACTTTGCAAAGCTTTCATACAAAGATATCGTCGTTGTTAACATGGACACGATGATTTATGAAGGCAAGATAAAGCCAACCGACGAAACGTATATCCACGCGTATGCATACGACCTTAACCTTAACAACAGTTTTGTTATTCATTCCCACCAGAGATACGCAAGTTGTATATCTGTGTGTGGGACAAAAGCTTTTTATCCAAGCGACAAGCAAAAAGAGATCTTAGGCGGAAACATAAAGATAGTTAAAGAGCCGGTTTTTGGAAAACCTAATCTTTCACGAACCGCGCGTTCGGCGCTTTCAAAAGGATTGAACGTGATTTTAATCGAACGCCACGGCACGATAATAACGGGCCACGACATGCCCGCCGCTTTGAACAGAGCGATAGCGCTTGAACATGCGAGCAAAAAATCCCTTAACGGCCTTACGTTTTGTGACAAACCTATCGAGGCATTGTCCCAACGGCTTGACAAGAAATTTTTCGCATACACGATAGTCGAGGGAACACAAGAACCCAAGAGATTAAGGATAAACAATCGAAAACTTACCGCCGTCGAACTAGTCCACGCGAAACTTTTAAAAGCTTTTCAAAACGAAAATGTTGTGGTCTGTCGCAACAGCGTTGCAACCGACATGGCGGCAAGACAAACCGAATTTGTCCCGGCGCTTTTTGATGATTTTGAAAAAACAATTGGCCAAGATATAAAGATAGCGCCATACTATGACATTGGAAAAATCATAGACGGCGCGAAAAAACGAGGCGGCGTTATCGTAAAAGATATCGGAGTTTTTGTAATCGCGAAAAATTTTTCCGAAGGTCTAGCACGGCTTGAGGTAATCGAAAAAAACCTTGTTGCATATGTCCACAAGCAAAAGATAGTCAACCTTGAAAATCTTACGATTAACGAAAAAACACTTAAAACATATACGTTTAAAAAGAAACCGCTAACAAGCACAAAGGCCACATAGAGTTATGTGTAACAACTTTTACTAAAACGATAGTTTTTAAAGATAAACCGGAAGTTTATTATACATAATTCAAAATTTGCCGTTTATCTACCGTCGTTTTATGATAATATCGTCCCAAACGCAACAAATTTTTTATCGCATATTATCATTAGTATCTAAATGGTAACTAAGCCACAAAAATGTGTCTTCTTTACAAAAGGGGTATACTGATATATA
>CAYJJR010000146.1:0-3347 GCA_964370565.1 uncultured Oscillospiraceae bacterium
ACAATATCTATAGATTTTCATTATACCACTATTTTAAATTATATCCAACCTACACGCGAAATTTTAATAAAATGTTAAAATAATCCTCGCCTTTGGTGATAATTTATTTAGTTTTTTTGAACCAAAACCACAGCGTGTGACGCTATACCCTCGCGGTTTCCCGTGAACCCCAATCCTTCTTCGGTTGTCGCTTTTACGCTTATGTCGTCTACATCAACCCCAAGACAATTTGCGATGTTGTTTCGCATTTCGTCGATATATCCGCGCAATTTTGGCGCTTCGCAAAGAATTGTAGCGTCGATATTTACAACGCAAAAACCCCGCTCCTTCATAGCGTCATTTACTTTTGAAAGCAAAACAAGGCTACTTATATCTTTAAAGTTTTGGTCGTTGTCGGGAAAAAGTTTGCCTATATCGCCTAGCGCCAACGCCCCGACAATCGCGTCCATAACGGCGTGGGTCATAACGTCGGCATCGGAATGACCGAGAAGTCCTTTTTCGTGTGGTATCTCGACTCCGCCTAAAATGAGTTTTCTGCCCTCAACGAGTTTGTGGACATCGTATCCATGTCCAATTCTTATGTTTAGTTTGCCTTTTTCCATTCTTTTTATATCCTCGGGATTGGTTATTTTTATATTTGTATGTTCCCCTAAAACAGGGAAAATTGTATAGCCTTTGCGTTCTAACAACTCACAGTCGTCAAACGCGTCGGTCTCTTTGCTTGAACATTTAATATAAAGTTCCTTTTCAAAAACCTGTGGCGTCGCTATTGTTTTAAGTTTTTTTCGATTTGGTGTTTGTTTAATCATTCCGTCGTCGTCTATAACCTTTATCGTGTCCACAACATCAAGACAAGGCGCCGCCGCGCCGTGTTCAAACGCCGCCGTTATAATCTCGGTTATAAGCTTGTCGCTTACAAACGGACGCGCCGCGTCGTGGATACAAAGATACTCCGTGTGTGGCGGCGCCGCTTTAATCGCCTTTTGAACCGAAATAAACCTATTTTCGCCCCCCTCGACAACCGCCGTTAATTTAGAGATCTCGCTTTGCTTCGCAAGTTTTTTTATCTCGTCTATCTTGTTTGCCGAAGTTGCGACAACAATCGAGTTTATTAACGAGTTGTTTTGAAGCGCCAAAAGCGACCGTTCAACAACCGTTTTGTCCCCTATTTTAATAGCGAGTTTATCGCGACCCATTCGCGCGGAACTTCCGGCGGCCGGAACTATCGCACACACTGTTTTGTTCATATTTATCCTTTTTCGCTTTATTCTTTTCTAAAAATGCTTCGGCAGACGTTAACCCACCAAAGCATCTCCTTAATTATACTACTGTTTTTAAACAAGTTCAAGTATTTGACACAATGGGATGTGGACAATGGCGTTGATTAACTTTTTAGATATATCCCCCACCAACGGTGTTGCCTCCGGCGGGGGATATATAATCAACTCTGCTTTGCCACTCCCACACAATTTACTAGGTATGGACAATCCACCAAAAATCGTCCAATAGTGCAGACAACGGCAAAATGCGACCCTCAAGAAAAAAATCTTAAGAGCCGCTGTTTGTTATTTTAATTCCGGTTTTAATTCAAAGTTTAATCTATAATCAACGATTATCCGTTCGCGTTCATAAACGTTGGTCTTACTATATATTCTTCGCTGTAAACCTCTTTATCTTTTGAATCGAAAATAACTATATTCAAAGTTACCGTGTAATCATCGGTCGAGGGGTCTCCCGTCTCCGCCCACGCAAGATCTATATAATGTCCCATATAAAAGCCTTTGGACAAAACTTCTTTTGGCTGTGGCGGTGTGTCAAACGCATATTCGCGCATTAGTATTTTTTCGGTTGCGTCAACGCTGTACATAACGGTGTATTGGTCGGTAGATATTAGCAAAACATCGGGATTTGTCGCCGTGTCGATTGTTTTGGCAATTCTAACGTCCTCTATAAGTTCCGACATACATTCGGTTGCTATTATGTCAAGCTGGCCTGTGTCCAAAACCTCTGTTTCAACCCGAAGCATCTGTACAAATATAGAGGTAATAAACCCTAGGATAATGGTTAGTACGGCTAGTACTACTACCATTTCAATTAGGGTAAAACCTTTTTTTGAATTTATTTTTTTTAAAAATTTCATATGTTTCCCACTATATAAATTGTAAATATAGTTTTAAAATTATAGTAGTTTTTCGTTTACGGCGTTACATAAAAATACAACAAACCTTCGCTCGAAATATACTCGCCGTTTTGGGTTATCTCTTTTTTGGTTAAGTTGGGATCTGCTGCCGTCGACGTTTTAAGCGTAACTTTAACGCTTGTCGTTTGTGGCGATTGTGGCGCAGACACCATCATGTTTGCGGTTTCTTGGACGTCGCCTGCTTCACGCCGTGTCGCTCTTAATCCGCTTGTCGCCGATGAAATCATCATCGTAACCCCCGCTATTAAAAACGTGAACAACATAACCGAGATAATTGTCTCGATAAGCATTTCACCTTTGTTGTTACACAGAGATTTTAAAAATCTATCTTTCAATCTTTTCATATGCCACCAAAATCCATTCCCCATACGTTGAAACTTCGCTTAACGCTCCATCAAATTCCGCTTTGTCAAGCCTAAACGACATTCGATATGTCGCTTCTCCCGTTAAGCTTATGTCTTGTTCATCAAGGTCAATCTCTATAAAAACATCAACAACCCCCGAAACCTCGTCGCCATTCACTTGAAGCTGTGACGTATCAAGCTCACATTCAAAACTGTGTGTCACCGTGTCGGTTGTTCCGTCCGAGTTGGTTATTATCTCGTCAAAGGACAAGTTCAAACTGTCGAACAATTGATTTGCTGTCGGGTTAATAGAATATTCATAGACCGATTTTACAATTACAGTTTGCAGATTGTCTGCCCCCGGGGTTGTAACATCGACATTCAACATGTCTTGAAGCGTTGTTTGAACCGATTCTGCCAACAAATCTATGCTCGTTTTATCTTTTTGTGTCTGCGTCACAGAAGCCGACCCAAGCGAAACTTTAAGTGTTGTTGCCGCAATCGTTATCAAAAAGAACATGCAAGCAAGTACAAGAAGCAAAGACGCACCATTTTTTTGTTTTAAAATTCCCTTAACTTTGTTCAATTGGCTCGCCTCCTTTTTCATTGTTTGTTTTTTGTTTCTAAATCTAATTATAACTGAAAACATCTCTGTTTTCACCCATATCTTTTAACCGCCTGTGCCATCGGTTGTTCCTCCGCCCGTGCCTGTTCCTCCGCCCGTGCCTGTTCCGTCGCCCTCTGTGCCGCTGCCCTCTGTGCCGCTGCCCTCTGTACCGCCGCCTTCTGTACCGCCGCCGCCC
>CAYJJR010000147.1:0-3241 GCA_964370565.1 uncultured Oscillospiraceae bacterium
GCTGACTTCAACGGAATTAAACTTCTCGACGGTAGCCTTTCGGCTGGTATGTCGGCAGAAGTAACAGTTGCAACAGAACTTGGTGGAGGAGACATCACTCTTGGAAACACTGCAAGAGCAGCAGAAAAACCCACAGAAACTGCAGCAGGCGTAGCTGTTGACATAAGTGACACAATAACCGTTAACCTTACTAGTGTCTCTTCAACCGTTTCTTCAGGTCAAGTTTCGGCTTCTATTGCTAGCGCAACTGGAGCACTTACAATCAATCTTTCAAGCGCAGCAACAAAAACCTTCACAGCAGCTGAAATCACAGCAGCAGTTCGTAACGCAGCACAAGAAGTTATTAAAGGACAAATGGATGCCGGCACACCGGATTCTGCGGAAGCTCTTCAAGCACAATGGTTCCTTGGCTTCACAATGACAGGTGACAATTTCGAAGTAGACGCAGGCGCAGCCGATGCTACTGAAACTTTCACTTTGGCAGATCAAACTGCGAGCAACGGCGGATTGAAACTCCAAATCGGCGACACTAACGACTATTTCAACAACGTTAGAGTTAATGTTGAAGATCTTAGAGCGGAATCACTCGCACTTGATACGATAAGCGTAGCAGACCAAACAGCTGCTGGCGAATCTATCGACGTTATCAGAGACGCTATCAACAAAGTTTCGACAAACCGCGCTAACCTTGGTGCTCTTCAAAACAGACTTGAGTACACCATCAGCAACCTAGACGCATCGACAGAAAACATGTCAGCTGCTAACAGCCGTATCCGTGATACAGACATGGCTGAAGAGATGATGGAATACACAAGACAAAACGTGCTTACACAAGCTGCTCAAGCTATGCTTGCACAAGCAAACCAACAACCGCAATCGATCCTTCAATTGCTCCAATAATTTCTCTTTTCCTAGGAAAATTATTTCAAAGAGTTGGTTGAAACGTATTTTAACTATCAAACAAAACCGCCCTTTCGGGCGGTTTTGTTGTGCTATTTTATAATTTCGCTTAACGTTTCGATATCGGGGTCGGACGGGTTAATCTTTTTATACTGTTCAAAAATCGCCTTTGCGTTTACTAGGTCTCCGTTTGAAACCAGTTGGCGAAGTTGAATTTTGATGTTTCGCGCAAGGACCGCGAATTCGTCGGCCACCACGTTTGTTTGCGAAATATTTTGTTCAATCTTTTCTATCAACCCTGTCAGGCATTTAAAAAGCTTTTGATCACACGAAAGCGCCTTTTTTAAAAGCTTTAGATACAAAATCGTGTCGCTTTGTTTGTGTTTTCTTGCTTCAAAAAGAACCGTTGCGGCAGAAAGTTCGCTTGAAACAAGCTCTAAATTGTCCGACAGTTTATCCAAATCATAAACTTTATTAATAAGCTTCATAGAGCAATCGACATATACATCCAGCACAAATTCAATCTGCCGGTCAGTCACCGTCGTGGTTTTATGGACATTAGCAAGGTTTGCTATATAAAGATACGAAAGATTTTTGATAAACATCAGTTGTTTGTTTGGCAAATCCACATTTAAATCAACACCTGATAGATAATCGTAAACAATGTCCGGATAGTCAGCATAGTTTATAAAAACACTCTTTAAATTTGCTATCATAGTTTCGGCAGAACAGTTTTGTATAAGCGCCAAAATATCGGTTTTAGTTTTTAGCATTGTATAAACAAATGGGCTGAAAATCGAAAGCTTATATACAAGTGGGTCGGATTTCAGTATCTCGACTAGTTCTTTTTGGTCTTCCGTTAGATCTTTTCCCGAAAGCCGTACAGCGTTAAGTGCGGTATACCCGTCCTTAACCTCGTCACAAAACAACGCTAACAGATCCAAATTTTGTTTAAAAACTTCATTTGGGTTAAAGTATCTTTCGAGTATCGGAATAATATATTTTGTGGCTTCTTCGTTACCATAAAATTTAAGGTACGCTTCTTTTATCTCATCATATCGTTCAAGATTAAATAACATATCGATATAAAAAGAAAGGAAAGCCGGTTTACCGCTTTGCAGAAACGTTAAAGCATTACTTTTTTTAAGGGCTTGGTACGCCTTTTCTTTTTCGTCCAACAAAAAATAACAGCGTGCAATGCGCAAAAAATTGTTAAGATAAACAATCTCTCGCTTGTTGTAGAAAAAAGGTAGAACAAAAGTTTCGGCGCTTTGGTTACCAATAAGTGCCTGATACATATTTTGGAAACCCTCGAGATATTTCAACGCTTGTTCAAAATCTCCACAGTCCTTGTTTGAAAGCCCAAGATAGAGCAAAACTTCAAGGTTATATGGCGACACTGTTAGTTCATCACCAAAATATCTTTCCGCTAGGATTTGAAGTTTTTTATGATAAGCGTTGGCATAATAAGCTTTTGCAAGCAATGCCAAAACCGCGCTTATATACATCTGTGCTTCAGCGCTTTTGTTTTGTTCGTTATTTTTTAAACATTCTTCGTATATCTTAATCGAATCAAGCTCTTTTCGCGAAACCCCAAGTTGCATATAACTTCGTACGTCATGGGGGTCTTTTTTTATACATTCTAAAAGCAGTTTATCGTTGCGCAAAAGCTTAGTCGTGAACTTCGTTCCAAGATATCCTGTGTGGTGAAGTTTCGTTTTGAATTTGCAAAATTTCACCTTATGAATTAAAACAGCTTCGTGTATTGTGCCTTTGAAATAACGCTTCCCGTTTGAAAAGTTAAAAAAGCGTTGTAGAGTGTTTGTTGCAAAAGCGGTGTATGCCGTGTTTTTATAGTTATATATCGTAATCTCACAATAATCTAAATCGTTGTTTGGGTCTTTGAAAAAATTTATGATATCGTCGCAATCCGGGTCCAAAAATTCATCTGCGTCGAAAAACACAAACCATCTTCCTTCTGCCGCCTCGACCCCCGTGTTTCTTGCCGCCGAAAAATCGTCGCACCAATCGAACTCGAGATACACGTCGGCGTGCTGTTTTGCTATCTCTTTTGTTCCGTCGGTAGAGCCCGTGTCGGTTATAATCAGCTGGCAGTTAATCTCTTTGCGAAGCCGTTCAAGCGAATTAATACATCTTGAAAGCTCTTTAGCTTCGTTTTTTACTATTATGCCAATAGTTAGGTCATATTTAAACTCTTGAGTTTTGGCAGATTGAACATGCTTGTTTTCAATTTTGTTTCGAACTACTCGACTTTTCATATTTATGACCATTCCTTTCTTGAGTTTTGTGCGGCTTTTTCACACAAGTTTTTATAGTGAAA
>CAYJJR010000148.1:0-3228 GCA_964370565.1 uncultured Oscillospiraceae bacterium
AAGAAAGCGGAGAAATCCGTTTCGGAAAAGTTCTTGAAGTTAACAAAGATAAAGCATTGGTACAGTTATTTGAAAGCTCTCAAGGGCTTAAAATCGAAACCTCAAAAGCAAGGTTTCTCGGACACGGAACGATGCTTAACGTTTCGCCCGACATGCTCGGAAGGGTTTTCAACGGAATGGGCAACCCGATAGACGGTGGCCCCGCTGTTATTGCCGAGAAAAAACTCGACATAAACGGCTCGCCGCTCAATCCCGCGGCTCGCGACTATCCTGCGGAATTTATCCAAACAGGAATCTCGGCTATCGACGGACTAAACACTTTGGTTCGTGGACAAAAACTCCCCGTGTTCTCGGGTTCCGGTCTCCCACATGCCCAACTTGCGGCACAAATTGCGCGTCAAGCAAAGGTTAGGGGAACGGGCGAAGGATTTGCGGTTGTTTTTGCTGCCGTTGGTATCACGTTTGAAGAAGCAGACTTCTTTATCAGCGACTTTAGAAAAACGGGAGCTATCGAGCGCGCGGTTCTTTTTATGAACCTTGCTAACGACCCTGCCGTTGAGCGTATCGCCACTCCGCGTATGGCTATAACCTGTGCTGAGTATCTCGCGTATGAGCTTGGTATGCACGTTCTAGTTATCATAACCGACCTTACAAACTATGCGGAAGCACTTCGTGAAATCTCGGCGGCTCGTAAAGAGATCCCGGGACGTCGCGGATATCCCGGATACATGTACACCGACCTTGCAACTCTTTATGAAAGAGCCGGAAGAATTAAAGGAAACAAAGGTTCAATTACCCAAATTCCAATACTTTCGATGCCTGAAGACGATAAAACTCACCCGATACCCGACCTTACGGGATACATAACAGAGGGTCAAATCATACTTTCACGTGAGCTGTACAGAAAAGGCTTGACGCCGCCTATCGACGTTTTGCCCTCGCTTTCGCGTCTTAAAGACAAGGGAATTGGCGACGGAAAAACAAGGGAAGACCATGCAAACACGATGAACCAGTTGTTTGCTGCTTACGCAAGAGGTAAAGACGCAAAAGAGCTTGCGGTTATCTTGGGTGATGCTGCGCTTTCTCCGGTAGACAAACTTTATGCAAAGTTTGCAACCGAGTTCGAAGCCGAGTATGTATCGCAAGGTTACGAAACCAACAGAACTATAGAAGAAACCCTTGAAATAGGTTGGAAACTGCTTTCGATACTTCCCAAAACCGAGCTTAAACGTATTAAGGATGAATATATCGAAAAATATCTACCGACTTCCGATGAGGAGTAGAACATGAAAGTCAAAAATTTTCATGTTGAAGCTTAAGTTTTAATGCAAAAAATTCATATCGAAACTTAAACTTCTAGCTTGGAGAAAGAAAGGCACGGTTATTTATTATGGCAAAAACGATAAATCCAACCAGAATGGAGCTCACTCGTCTTAAAAAAAGGCTTAAAACTGCGACACGTGGTCACAAGCTTTTGAAGGATAAGCGTGACGAAATGGTTCGCCGTTTCATTGAGCTTGTTAAAAAACAACGTGAGCTTAGAATGAACTGTGAAAAATCGCTTACGGAAGCGATGGATGGTTTTGCCGGAATTAAAGCGGAGATGGGGGACAGCTCGGTCAACGAAGCTCTCCTATATCCGGTAAGAGAAGCGAAGGTTTCTACCGGCACGGCTAACATCATGAGCGTAGAAGTTCCGACGCTCCGGCTTGAAGACATCGGCAGTTCGATGGACCTTTCGTATTCGTTCGCGTTTACTTCGAGCGAACTCGATGATTCCGTTTTACACCTTGCCGGTATTCTTCCGTCGCTTATCCATCTTGCGGAAACCGAAAAGACATGTAACATGCTAGCGGACGAGATCGAAAAGACACGAAGAAGGGTTAACGCCCTTGAACATGTTATGATCCCCGAGATGGAAGGTCAAATTCGGTTTATCAAGATGAAACTTGACGAAAACGAACGAAGCGCAACCACGAGACTTATGAAAGTCAAAGACATTATTAATCAACAAGCTTAAAATCTTTTGAAACATGAGGTGTGTCATGGCAGAGAATGAAACAAAACCGGCGGTTTCCGCGTTAGAAGATGTTGATGTACAAGTTGCACATGTGATGTCGGATACGGTAAATATTGCACAGGACGCACAAAGTCATGCTAAACAAACCGCTGAAGAGTTTGCAAGGGTTGTTAGGAACAAGGGAAGCAGATTTGCAAAAGTTGTTTCTGGAAAGTCAAAAGAGTATGCTAGCGTAGCTTTTGAAAAGAGCAAAGTAATCGCCGGCAACACTATTGATAAAACCAAGGGATTTGCCGAAGTAACTTCTTTGAAGATGAAAGTTTCTTCGCAAAAAGATATGATTAAAAGAAACTATGTAAAACTTGGAGAGATATTTTACCTAAACAACGGCGAAATCAACAAACAAGATTGCATAGAAATATTTTCAAAGATTGACGACAGCCTTCAAAAGATAAGCGAATACGAAAATCAAATTAAGAATATCAAATAAAAAAGACATAATACGACATGTGGAAAAGTTAATTGCACATGTCGTATTAACATTTAACTTAATTTGACAAACTACCTAAAAAGCTTTACTTTTTTTTGGCAACATGATACTATGATATATATATATTTTATTGTTAACTTTTTTAATATAATTAAATTTATGATAGAGACAGTATCTAGTTTTCAAGAGGTGGGAATGAACAATAAACGAATAAGAAACACGATAATATTATGCTTTATGTGTATAGCATTAGTGCTTAGTTGTACTATGATTTTCGTTAATATGTTCAGCGAAGAGTTGACCGAATCGGCGCGTGTTTCGTTAGAGGACCTTGCCGACCAACAACAACTGGCCATTAACCGACAACTAAGCGGAATGATATATAATCTTGTGTCTGCCGCGGAGACTATCTCTTTAATCAGTAGCAATGAAATGGATGTGCTGGACTTTTTATATAGTAAACAAGAACCTTTGGGATTTGAAGTTGCAATCATATCGGATCTTTCGGGAAAAGCATTTGTGTCAACAGGGGAATATATCGATATAAACGAGTGTGATTACTTTAAAGTTGCGGTAGGGGGTGAGACGTTCGCCACCGAAACATATACCTCTAAAATCACAAACCAAGAGGTTGTAACGGTGTCTGCGCCAATAGTTATCGAAGGAAAGATAGAGGGCGTTTTGGCTTTGCAATACAGCACAGGGTATCTCAGTTCAT
>CAYJJR010000149.1:0-2942 GCA_964370565.1 uncultured Oscillospiraceae bacterium
CACAGCGGCAGAGTTGTTGCTTAAAGATTAAAGGAAAAGGAGGGCTTTTGCCCTCTTCGTTTTTTTGTGTTTTTATACTACAGCGCCTTGTTCTTCCGCCCTCCAAACTTATAATACGCAAGCGTTACAAGCGCACCAAATATCCATATTGAGTGTATCAAACAGAAGTTATGTTTTTGGGGGATGTGCTGGGATAAGGCAGCGTGAGAGGAGGTTTGAGGTGGGGGTTTATATAATAATCTAATTATGCATGATGAATAAAATGAATAATTCATAAAAGCACTTCATGTGATGGTGAAGAGATTTTTTGTTTATTGTATTATAAAACAACAACTGGATTATAGACATAATCAATAAAAAATGTTGTAATCCTGTGTTTTTATGTTATAATGTAATAGTTAGTATATTATTTAGATTGTAGTAGGTTACATGCTAATATGAAAAAAATTATAACATATGGCTCTTTCGACCTTTTTCACGAGGGGCACCGGCGTCTACTTGAGCGTGCAAAAGCTCTTGGCGATTATCTCATAGTTGGTGTTACAACAGAATATTACGACGAAAGCAGAGGGAAGCTAAATATAGTAGACCCCCTGCTTAAGCGTATTGAAAATGTTAAATCATGCGGCTTTGTAGACGAGGTTATTATCGAAGACCACGAGGGACAAAAGCTTGAAGACATTTTAAAGTATGATATTGACACATTCACGCTCGGAAGCGATTGGGTTGGGCGGTTTGACTTTCTAAAAGATTACTGCAAGGTTGTGTATCTGGAGAGAACGAAAAATGTATCCAGCACGCATTTGCGCGGTGAAAGGTATAAAATAATAAGACTCGGAATAATAGGCACCGGCAGAATTGCCACGAGAATAGTCCCCGAGAGCAAATTTGTAAGCGGAATAAACGCTGAATACGTGTTCAACCCGAATTCAAACAGTGCAAAAAAGTTTGCCGAAAAATACTCTCTTGAGCACTGTGAATCGTTAGAAAATCTATATAAAAAAACAGATGCAGTGTATATAGCCAGCCCACACGACAGCCATTATTATTACATAAAATCTGCCCTAAACAGTGGCAAGCATGTTATATGCGAAAAGCCAATGGTTTTGAATGCCGATGAGGCAAAAGAGTTATATTCGCTTGCAAAACAAAAGAAGTTGATTTTGCTGGAGGGCGTTAAAACGGTATATGCACCGGGTTTTCAACAGCTGCTTGGCATGGTTAGAAGCGGAACTATCGGTAGCGTGCGAGATGTTGAGGCTTGCTTCACAAAACTGGTAGATGAGAATTTGCGTGAGATGACAGACACAAAACATGGCGGAAGTTTCACAGAGCTCGGCAGCTATGTTTTACTGCCGATATTCAAGATATTCGGATGTAATTATGAAAACGTAAGATTTGAGTTTTTTAGCGCAGAAAACGGAGTAGATGTTTATACAAAAGCCTTTTTTAAATTCAAAAACGGCCTCGCGACCGCCAAAACCGGTCTTGGTGTAAAATCTGACGGACAACTTTTAATATCCGGCACAAAGGGGTATATTCTAGCAAAATCGCCATGGTGGCTTATGCAGGAGTTTGAGGTCTGTTTTGAAGACGCAACGCAAAACCAAAAATACAACACAAAATTCATGGGCAGTGGTTTGCGATATGAAATAAGCGAGTTTGTTAGCAGGATAAACGGCTACGAGCACAAGATAAACCGCCTGACTGAGGGGGAATCAATAGCCATGGCTGGGGTGCTTGAGGATTTTTTGAAGCTTAGAAATACTTAAAGTTGGTTATATGGAAAACAAACAAATAACAGAACGATTTAACAAGTCGAAGAAGGTAAAGTTTTTATATAGGTTGATGCAAATCTTCCCTATCAATAAAACAAAGATTGTTTTTACCTCCTTTGAGGGAAAAGGGGGTTATTGTTGCAATCCACGATATATTGCACAAAAACTCATTGATGATAATAGTGGATATAAACTTGTTTGGATTATAGATGATGTCACTAAAAAATTTCCAAAAGAAATAAAGGTTGTAAAAAACACTCTATTAAATCGAGCTTTTCATCTTTCTACCGCTAAAGTATGGGTTGACAATACGCGAAAACCATTAGGAACGATAAAAAGAAAAGGACAATTTTACCTACAAACGTGGCATGCCGGCATCGCAACAAAACCGATTGGCAAATTTAGGGGTAAACTTTTCCCGAAAATTGCCGAAGTAATAAGTAGGGAAGATTCGAAGTTGATAGACTGTGTAATCTCCGACAGCGATTGGTGCACCAAACTTTATCCCGACATGCTTTTGTATGACGGCGAGATTATTAAAACCGGATTACCAAGGTGTGATGTGCTTTTTAACGACCGAGAACGCACTTATACTAGCATACGAAATAAATATGGGCTAAAAAGCAGTAGCAAGATTGTTTTGTTTGCACCTACATTTCGCGGTGGAAGCCAGCAAGGTAAACGTAGTATTTATTCCGAAATACCAACGCTTGATTTTGCAAAACTTCAAAGCACACTTAGCAATAAATTTGGTGGCGAGTGGCACTTATTTCTAAGACTGCATCCACAACTTTCAGCGGCCATGTCGGAAATGCCGCTTGATGAAAAGCCGGACAACATGATAGACGTTAGCACCGCAGACGACATGAACGAGCTTATTGCTGCGTGTGATGTTTTTATAACCGATTATTCAAGCTCGGCATTTGATGCGCTTAATATCAAGATACCAACATTTATTTATGCCGACGACTATGAGGAGTATATAAAGGAACGTGGCAATTTAATGTGGGATATGCGAGAGTTGCCTTTCCCATTCGCTGAAAGTAATGATGAGTTTACCGAGAATGTTTTAAACTTTGATGAAACTATTTACAGCAGAAAAGCGGATGATTTTTTGAAAGAGCATGATGTGCTGGCGGATGGTAGGGCGAGCGAGAGGGTTGT
>CAYJJR010000150.1:0-2877 GCA_964370565.1 uncultured Oscillospiraceae bacterium
TTTAACTCTTATAATAGCCGGCGTCGAAATACTGTTGGGATATTTTTTGATGTAGTGCAATAAAGAACAACTGAAATTAACAAAACCGAGATAGATGAAAAAAGGAATGATATAATAATGGACTATAAAGGAATTGAAACTAAATGTATTCATTCGGGATATTGTCCCGAAAACAGCGAGCCACACGTCGCTCCCATTGCCCAAAGCACGACATATCGTTACACACAAAACTGTGACGTTGCGGACCTTTTTGATCTTAAAAGCGACAATCATATGTATTCAAGGATATCAAATCCCACCGTTGCGGTGCTTGAAAACAAAATGGCGGCGCTTGAGGGTGGCGTTGCGGCGGTCGCGGCGTCTTCGGGACAATCTGCAACGCTCATGACGGTTCTTAACATCTGTGAACAGGGCGACAACATAATAACCGCGCGCAACATCTATGGCGGAACGTCAAACCTTTTCGGTGTGTCGCTTAAAAAGCTCGGTATCGACGTTCGGTTTTTTAACCAAGACGACAGCGAGCAAGATATCGAAAAACTGGTAGACGGAAAGACAAAGGCTATCTTTGGCGAAACTCTCGGAAACGCGGCGCTTTCGGTTCTTGATTTCGAGAAATTTTCAAACGTTGCGAAAAAAGTTGGAATTCCGTTTATCGTTGACAACACGCTTGCGACGCCGTATCTTTGCAGGCCGATTGAACACGGCGCAAACATTGTTGTTCATTCGACAACAAAATATAGCGACGGCCACGCGACAAGCCTTGGCGGAATGGTTGTTGACGGCGGAAACTTTGATTGGATGTCGTCGGACAGATTTTCCGGTTTAACAAAACCGGAGCCCAGTTACCACGGCTTAGTTTATGCCGAAGCGTTTAAACAAGCGGCGTTTGCGGTTAAACTTCGTTCGCAAATGCTGAGAGATTTTGGGGCGGTTATGTCTCCTATGAACGCGTTTTTGACCAACCTCGGGCTTGAAACGCTTCATCTTCGTATGGAGCGACATTGTGAAAACGCGTTGGTGCTTGCAAAGTATCTTTCGTCACACGACAAAGTCGAATGGGTAAACTATCCCGGACTTGATGATAACAGATACCACGAGTTACAACAAAAATACATGCCAAAAGGCGCGTCGGGAGTTTTGTGTTTCGGCGCAAAGGGTGGAAGAAAATCGGGCGAAACGGTTATCGAAAACCTTGAACTTACAAGTCTTGCTGTGCATGTCGGAGATTTGAGAACGATGGTGTTACATCCGGCAAGCGCCACACATCGCCAACTTTCGGAACAAGACCAGATAGCGTGTGGAATAAGGCCGGAACTTTTGCGAGTTTCGGTTGGGATTGAGAACATAGACGATATCAAAGCCGACTTTGAAAACGCCTTGTCTAAAATTTAGGAAAAAGAGGTGACGTTTTGCCATTAATAATTCCGAAAAAACTGCCGGCATTTGATGCGTTGAGCTTAGAAAATATCTTTGTAATGAGCAAAAAGCGCGCAGTGTCGCAAGACATACGACCGCTTAAAATTTGTATTGTAAACCTTATGCCGACCAAGATTATAACCGAGACTCAACTGTCGAGGGTGCTTGCCAATTCACCGCTTCAAGTTGAACTCACTTTTTTGCAGATGGACAGCCACCAATCAAAAAACACCTCGCCGCTTCATCTTGAAACGTTTTACAAAACGCTGGACGAAGTTAAAAACCAAAGGTTCGACGGAATGATTATAACGGGAGCACCTGTCGAAAATCTCGAGTTTGAAAAGGTTGATTATTGGAAAGAACTTTGCGAGATTTTTAAGTATAGCAAACAAAACGTATACAGCACAGTTCATATCTGTTGGGGGGCGCAAGCGGCGCTTTATTATCATTATAAAATAAAAAAATATCCGCTTGAAAAAAAGATGTTCGGAGTTTTTGACCACGATGTTTTAGACCCGAAAAATCCTCTTATGCGTGGATTTGATGAGGTGTTTAAAGCCCCGCATTCGCGACATACCGAAGTTAAGTTGCAAGACATCGAAGCCGAGCCGAAACTTAGAGTGCTTGCGAAAAGCGACCAAGCCGGCGTTCACATAGCGGCATCGGAAAACTGTCGCAGGATATTCATCTTCGGACATCAAGAGTACGACCGTGACACGCTTGCGACGGAATATTTCCGCGACAAAGACAAAGGGTTTGACATACAAGTTCCGCACGGATATTTTAAAAACGACGACCCCTCCGCCGGAGTTGTGTTTAACTGGAGAAGCCACGCTAATCTTTTGTTTTCCAACTGGCTTAACTATATTGTATACCAAGAAACGCCGTACAATCTCGATAATCTTAAGAGAGGTTAGCGAATTTTGTTGATTTTAGCCACGTGTGGTGTTAATATTGAAGATGAAAGGGGAGCATGAGTTGAATTTTATTTCATGCTTTAAAAGATTATGAGTATGTTTAAAAAAAGCAATGCAAATAATGCAAAACAAAAAACTAACATTAAAAGAGAACTTATCTTTACCAACATAGCGGTTATCGTTGTAGGGATATTAATAGTGGTTTTCCCCGAAAGCTCGACAAACGCTATTTGTAGGGCTGTTGGAGTTATTTTAACTATCTGGGGATTTTTCCGCATAGGCGCATATTTTGCGAGCAGGGTGGCTCATGCATTCGGTTCGTTCGGCCTTGTTCAAGGCGCGGCAATTTTGGGTTTTGGCGTATACTTTCTTGTAAGCCCCGAAACGCTTGCTTCGTTTTTAACCGTGATATTGTCGATTATATTGATAGTCGGCGGAGCTATGAAGCTTCAATATGGCATAGATCTTGCAAGGATTAAAGCAAAGGCTTGGTGGGCTCCGCTTATCGCCGCCGGCGTTATGATAACGCTTGGCATAATAG
>CAYJJR010000151.1:0-2852 GCA_964370565.1 uncultured Oscillospiraceae bacterium
CGATTGCATAACCTGCTTCATAGTCGGTCATTGCTACGAGTGCTGCGTGGGGAGCGTCTGCGTCGATGTTGATTGTGATAACGGGGATGCCGGCTGCTTCTGCTTCTTCAACAGCAACTGCGAGTGTTGCAGAGTTGTAAGGTTGAAGGATGATTGCGTCGTATTCTTGAGCAATCAAGTCACGCATGATCGACGATTGAAGTTCTGCGTCACGTTTTCCGTCGAATTCGTTAAATGTAACGTTCGGCCAATAAGAAAGTTCTTTTTCCATACCACCGCCCCAAGCTGTGCAGTTTGCTGCCGGTGCGTCTGTCGGAATCCAACCGATTTTGATTTCGTCAGAATACGGGTTTTTACCGGTTGCTTTGAAGATACCTTCAGCATCCAATGTTTCTCCGCTTTCGGTTGCTGCTCCGGTGTCGTCTGTTGCCGGTGCACTTGAACATGCTGCAAATGTAAACATCATTGTAAGTGCTAGTAAAATCGCTAATACTTTTTTCATTTTTTCTCTCCATTTTCTTTTGTTATTAAATTGTGAACGAGCCCTGCGAAATCGTCACATATTTTCAACGCTGTGGGCAATTGTGTGCAAACTCAAGCTCGATATGATTAAATTTTAGTTCAAAGTTTATACTTTGTAAAGAGATATTGAGCAATAAGCACATAATGCATTGAAATTACATTCAATTTATGCATATTAACGATAAATCGACGACTATTATCGTTGTTTTAACCTATCAAGTGAAATTATGTGCACAAAAAAATTAAAATGTTGCTGTTTTAGGAATATTGTGGTATTATGTTCACGACATGATGAAATTATATACAGTTTATGAACCGATTAACAACTTATATTATTTAATATTACTTAATATTAAATAGTCATAAATATATATAATACATCATACTTAAACAATGCCGTTTTATGAAAGGTTGGTTATTACTATGAATATACTATCATTAGATGTCGGAACAACAAGTATGCGAGGAATATTATACGATGAAAACGGCGCAACGCTTGCCACCGCATCGGTCGACACCCCTTTGGTTTATATCGGCTCTTACATAGAGCAGACACCAAAGACATATCTTTCCGGCATTATCACTATATGCAAATCTATTTTAACCACGCACACAATCGACGCAATATCCCTAACCTCGTTTAGGTCGGCAATATGTTTGGTTGATGAACAATGCAATGAGCTTTGCAACTTTATAATGTGGCAGGATGTGCGAAACAAAGATATCTGCGCGTCGTTTGAACAACACGCAGACATAATAAAACAAAAAAGCGGGGCAAAGCCGAACACAGTTTTTACCGCAACAAGATTGTTGTGGCTTAAAAACAATGCTGCCGAAACATATAACAAAGCGTTTAAGGCGGTTATAGTCCCCGACTATATTATGCACTTTATGGTCGGAAAATTTGTGACCGACAGGTCGTACGGAAGCCGCACACATTTAATGAACATATCAACCCTTGAATGGGACGATAGTTTGTTTGAAATATTTTCGCTAGACAAACGTCTGGCTTGCGACCTTATAGACCAAGGTACGGTAGCCGGTTTGACAACAAGCAACTTTTCAAAATTGACCGGTGTTCGAGAGGGGATTCCCGTAATATCTGCCGGCGGAGACCAACAATGCGGCGCATTGGGACTTGGAGTTTTAAATTCCGACACTCTAGAGGTAAACTGCGGCACCGGCTCTTTTGTAATTTCTGTTGTAAACGAGCCCGTGCTTGAAGGCTCATCTTTAATATGTAATGTTTCTGCTATTCGAGGAAAATACACCGTTGAGTCAAACGTAATATCAAGCGCTTCGGCGGTCAATTGGTTTGTTAGGGAATTCTATCCGGAGTATTGGAAAAGTTCAAACTTTAAAGCCGTCGACGAAATAGTTGAAAACACAGGTATCGGCTCTAACGGATTGTTTTGCATCCCCCATTTTCAAGGTTGCGGAACTCGCGACTGGAACGCCAACAGCAAAGCGGCATTTTGGGGATATACACTCTCAACAACAAGAGCAGACATGGCAAGGGCACTTTATGAAGGAATTACAAGTGAGATTGCAAAAAGCATAAACGCGCTTCCCGAAAGTTGCCGTTTGGCAACAAAGGTGAACATTGCCGGAGGGCTAACCAAAAGCAACATCTTCAATACTATATTGTGCAACATGTTAAATCGTCAACTGGTTCGCTTTTCCGACCCGCAAGCAACCGCTATTGGGGCTTTCGTATCTGCCGCAGTTGAACTGGGTGTGTTTTCCGACCACGCCGAAGCACTAAACGCGGTTCGCAAACTCAGCAATTCAAACAGTTATCAACCAAATTCAGAAGCATTTGATTTTTACAAGACATATATTGACAAAACCGAACGTATATATAAGTTTGGTTTAGATAACTAATAATCACAGTCGAGGGTATTAAAATGATTAATGATATTCAAAACGATAACTACGCAGAAACAAATCGAGCCGAGCTTGCCACTTTATCACAAATTGCACATATGTATTATGATTTAGACATGTTGCAACCCGAGATAGCAGACAAATTGTTTTTTTCTCGTTCAAAAGTTTCAAGAATGTTAAAGCGCGCCCGAGATCTTGGGATTGTTAAAATTAAAGTTCGCCGAGTTCTTGACAGAAGCCCTGCGCTAGAACAAAAATTTAAAGAATATTTCGGCATTAAAGACGCCGTTATTATTTCAGGTTTCGACGATGACCCTGCGGATATGTTGGAAGCTACCGCACATTCCGCTTCCCTTTACATTTCCAATCTTCTACGAGGAAAGAAAACTATTGGTCTTTCGTTGGGCGAAACAATAGGCAATGTTGTAAACAACATAAAAAAA
>CAYJJR010000152.1:0-2849 GCA_964370565.1 uncultured Oscillospiraceae bacterium
TGTTTGAACTGGCGGATGATATCCGCCCCTACATCCCACACATTATGTTTGTGCATTTTGACGAAGCACAATTTTGTGATAGGGGTTTTTCGACAGTCTGAGTTCTCCCAAAGGGAGAGGTGCCGGTCGCAACCGGCGGAGAGGGATTTTTTATTGCTTGATGAATTTGTAAACTTTTAGATTTTACAACGTACTACATTCCTCCTTTTTTTATGCATTAACACTGGCTTTGTCACCACTCCTTCAAAAAAAATCAAAAAAAATTACATCAATTTTGAGAAAATTAACACAAACGGTTTTTTTTATGTTATAATAAACTTCACTTGTGGTGAAGTTTTGGGAAATACTCCTTGCCTCGCTTCACTCGTCATTTTGCACCGGTGGTGCAAAAACGTAGTATTTCTTGCATTTTGAGCTTTAATTAATTATAATAAATATAGTAATGAAACAAAAAACCAAAGAAGGGAAAAAATAATGAAAACTCTTTTAAAAACTATGCCGCTTTTGGTGGTGCTTTGCGTGGCGGTGTTTGTGTTCCCAAACCAAGCATCGGCTTTGGAGGTTCATGTTGGCAGCAGTCCGACTTCTCCACTAGATCAAATACGGTATCTAAATCAAGCTCATAATGATCCGGGTCTTGCTCCTTCAGGAAAAATTACGTATGATAAGGCTGATCCTTCCAACACAGTAACATTGGAGAATGCGGTGATAGTGCTTAATGACTCCACTAAAAGTATAGGGGTATATGGCGATCCTAAAACAGAACAACTAAACATTGTTCTTGTGGGAGACAACAAAATCATAGCTAATGGCAGGGAAGTTTCTGAGGGTATTGATAAAGGCCATGTGGGAATTTCATCCGAAGTCGATTTGATTTTTTCCGGATCCGGTTCTTTGACAATAACCTCTGGAGTGGGTACCGGAATTGAGGGAACGGATGTCGCCGAGATAGATGTAATTGTTAACGGCGGAAGCCTTTCTGTGACCGGAAATTTTGCGGACCCAAATGGAGATGGAACGAGCGGCATCATCGGAAATCTCTTTGTAGGTGCCGGGGCGCAAAGCGTTTATGTTAAAGGCTCAAAAAGTTCGGTGAGTGGAACTATCACCGAAGTGGGTAAAAAGCTTTCAACCAACCCCAACCCATATTCATATCCAAAAATTGAGGATCAACAAGCACCGGTAAACCGCGAGAACGTTGTGTTTCCAATGAACAGCAGCCTTTCCAATCCCTCATCGCTTACGTTTACTTTCGAGGGCGGATATTTCGCAAACTTCGAGGGGGTTTGGATACATGGCTATGCAGTTCCCACATCGGCATACACCACAAGGGTAATTGACGGAGTGCTTTATATATACCTTAACGAGGACTATCTTTTCTATGTCTTGGGTCTTGCAAGGGGCGAGGAACATCTTATGCACGCCGTTTTCAGCAACGGATATGGTATAACAAAGTTTATATTTTAAATAAAGCAGTAGGGGCGGATACCATCCGCCTGCCATTGGTTGCACAAATTATATAAATCGCTGTTGTTATGATAATTAAACGGCAAAATGGCAACAAAAAACTTTTTTATAAGGTTTTTTCGACAATCTAAGCCGCAATATACAAAATGTATATTGCGGCTTAAAATATACACCCAAACGAAACAATTACACCAATTTTGAGGTAATTCACACAAACGGTTTTTTATGTGGTATAATTGCAAATAGACCTAATAAAAATTTATAGAAAAAAACAAAAAGGGGAAAAACTATGAAAACTCTTTTAAAAACTATGCCACTTTTGGTGGTGCTTTGTTTGGCGGTGTTTGTGTTTCCAAACCAAGCGTTGGCAGCGACAGAAATAACAATAGGGGTAAACACATATACATGGAATACTAATTTGCCGACGACAATCGCTGGGGTTACGTGGAGCAGTCAAGACACCTTAAAATTGAACGGAGCTAATCTTACTCAAGGAATTGATATAGTTGGTCCGCTAACCATCGAGCTTATGGGGAACAACAGTATCGCATCCTCGGCTCCTAGTTTCCCGGGAATTAGAACCGACAGCGACTTGATCTTTAACGGTCCCGGTTCTTTGACGATATCAGCTGCTGATGGCGATGGAATTTCAGCCAGTACAAAAGACATATTTGTTAACAGTAGCGGAAGCCTTTCTGTGACTTCAACAGCTAGTCCTGGAGTTGGCATCACCGGAAATCTCGTGGTGAATAACAGAGTGCAAAGCGTCTATGTTAAAGGCACGGACAAATCGGTCGACGGCATTATCACCGAACCGGGAAAAAGGATTTCAAGCCCCCCCAACCCATATTCATACGAAAAAAGCACTGAACAACAGCAACAGCAACAACAACAGATAAGCCGCGAGGGCGTTGTGTTTGCAATGGACAGGGATCTTTCTTATCCCAATGGTCTTGTGTTTGCTTTCCACGGCGGATATTTTGCAAACTTCGAGGGAGTTTGGATACATGGGTATGCAGTTCCCGAAGCGGCTTATAGCGTCGATGTACATAACGGAATTGCGTATGTATTCCTCAATCGGGACTATTTGTACTATGCGCTGAACCTTGCACCGAACGAAGAGCATCTTTTGCACGTCGTTTTCAGCAACGGATATGGGGTAACGAATTTCACTTTTAATTAATAAAATTATTAATGCGTAATTTGCGTAATTTGCGTAATTTGCGTAATTTGCATAATTTGCATAATTGAATTTGTGCATAAAGCTCTATTTTCTAAAATAATAAAAACAACCACGGGGCATCAAAGAAATTTGGTGCCCCGTGGTTTCAGGGTGTCAAAAAAGGTGTACCCTCAAAAATGTTGCACAAAACCGCAATAGA
>CAYJJR010000153.1:0-2736 GCA_964370565.1 uncultured Oscillospiraceae bacterium
TCGACAAAACTGTAAAAATCAGTCGGTTTTAATTGTGTATTTTATATTACTTAAGTATTAACTAGCGAAGTTGATAAAATTTATTGGTGAAATTCATATAATTTTTATTATCTCATTTGTTGAATTGTACAACGCATGTATGGTAAAATTTAAATTAGACATAAAATACTATTTGGAGGCAATATATGGGTTTGAAAGACGAAAAAAATCTGCCGGTTTTTTTGTATCATCAAGGGACAAATTTTGAAAGCTATAATTTTTTTGGCGCACATCTAGTGGACGCAGGACAAAAACGATATGTTTTTCGAGTGTGGGCGCCAACGGCACAGCAGGTTTTTGTTGTCGGAACGTTTAACGAATGGGATATTAACGCAAACCCTATGAAAAAAATTTCTGACCAAGGCATATTTGAATGCGAAATAGGCGACGTCGAGATATACGACGCGTATAAATACAGAATTATATCCGCCGACGGCGGTGAGCATTTCAAGGCCGACCCTTACGCGTTCCACGCAGAGACAAGGCCGGCAAACGCTTCTAAGGTCTACAACCTTGACGGATATAAATGGAGCGACAAGAAATGGTTTGAAAAGAGAAACTTGAAAGATCCATATTCCTCGCCTATGAACATATACGAAGTTCATGTTGGTTCTTGGATACGAAACGACGACGGAACCTTTTTAAACTATCGAACGCTTGCGGACAAACTTGCGCCATACGTCAAAGAGATGGGCTTTACACACATAGAACTTTTGCCGATAACCGAGTTCCCGTTTGACGGTTCTTGGGGATATCAAGTTACGGGATATTTTGCGCCGACCTCTCGCTATGGAACCCCCCACGATTTCATGTATTTTGTCGACACGATGCACAAACACGGGATAGGCGTCATAGTCGACTGGGTTCCGGGACACCTTCCAAAAGATGATTTTGCTTTGGCAAAGTTCGACGGGGGCTGTTGCTATGAGGACCAAAACCCGCTTCGCGGGGAACACAAGGAATGGGGAACGCTTGTTTTTGACTACGGCAGACCCGAGGTTCAAAGCTTTTTAATAAGCTCTGCCGCGTTTTGGCTTTCGGTTTATCACATAGATGGGATAAGGGTGGACGCGGTTGCGTCTATGCTGTATCTCGACTACAACCGAAAAGACGGCGAATGGCAACAAAACAGTTTCGGGGGAAAAGAAAATCTCGAGTCGATTGCGTTTTTGCAAAAACTTAATACACACCTGCTTTCAAAATATACAGGCTCTTTAATGATAGCGGAGGAGAGCACAGCGTGGCCACTTGTTACAAAACCGGCAAGCGAGGGCGGCCTTGGGTTTAACTTTAAATGGAACATGGGTTGGATGAACGACGGGTTAAGCTATTTTTCGATGAACCCTTTTTTCAGAAAAGACAACCACGAAAAAATCACGTTCTCTATGTTTTATGCGTTTTCGGAAAATTATATGCTTCCAATTTCCCACGACGAGGTTGTCCACGGCAAAGGCTCGCTAATCGGAAAGATGCCGGGCGACCGCGACGAACAGTTTGCCTCGCTTCGTGCGTTTTTGGGATATATGATGGCGCATCCCGGTAAAAAGCTGTTTTTCATGGGATACGAGTTCGGCCAGTTCAACGAATGGAACTTTAACAAAGGTCTTGAATTTGAACTTCTCGAACACGAAAGCCACAAAAAAACAAAAGAATATATAAAAACCCTCAACAACCTCTACGTTAAAAACGCTCCGTTTTGGGAAATCGAGGACAGTTGGGACGGTTTCCGTTGGATAGTCGCAGACGACAACACACAAAACGTCATAGCGTTTATACGAAACGACAAGACAAAAAACGGCGTTTTGGTTATGTGTAACCTTTCGGGGGAAAAAAGAAGCGGGTATAAAATCGGCGTTCCGTTTAAAGGTAGGTATAAAGTTATGTTGGACAGCAGCTCGGTAGAGTTTGGGGGAACTAACGAGAAAACAACAAAAACCTATACCGCAAAAGATACTCCGCTCCACGGTTTTGACTATTCGATAGAAGTTGAAATTCCGCCTCTTTCGACGATTTATCTTGTTATTCCAACACCGTCGACAAAGACGACAACCAACGTAACGACCAAAAAAACAACAAAAGCGGCGGAAAAAACAACCGCAAAAACGGCAAATAAAACAACGGCTAAATCAATGGAAAAAACAACCGCGAAAACTACACCAACTAAAGCTGCGGCAAAATCAACGGCAAAACCGACTGCAAAACCGTCTGCAAAACCGACTGCAAAACCGTCTGCAAAGCCGACGGTTAAGTCAACGGTTAAAACTACATCGACAACGCCGTCGGCAAAAGCTGCGGCTAAAACAACAAAAGCAAAAGCAACAAAAACAGAGGCTAAAACTACGACCAAAAAAACGACTAAACCAAAATAAAATTATCAAAGCCATCGGCTTTGTCGGTGGTGGTTAAAAAAACAAGCGAACAAAAAAAGTGGTTGTTTGAAACAAGTTTCAAACAACAAATTTGAATTTTGTGGCATATGGGTTACGCTTAGGTTAAAGCAACCGTTATGGATTGCAACACCTTTCAAAACTTGACAACTACTGAATTTTTCCGTCTTTAAGAAAGACGGCCGATAGATATCACAAAATCAATACATGAAATGGAGAAATATAAAAATGAAAGAAACAATTGCTATGCTTCTGGCGGGAGGGCAAGGCAGTAGACTTTATGCATTAACTCAAAATGTGGCAAAACCCG
>CAYJJR010000154.1:0-2717 GCA_964370565.1 uncultured Oscillospiraceae bacterium
TACGCCGAACCGAGTCGGAGGCTACCGTTATGGTTACCTATCCGAAGACGTTGGTGATGGTGACCGGAATGACATTGTCACATACAAGTATTCAAATAGAAAAAGGCGAGGGGGTTCAACTTAAGGCTACAATATCCCCCGACAACGCAACAAATAAACAGATACGTTGGTATTCAGATGATAATTCAATAGCTATCGTTGATAATAACGGTTATGTAACTGCCGTAGGAGACGGAATAGTATTTATTTGGGCATATCCTTATGGTGGAAATATTCCAAGTCAATCTGTCAGGGTTGAAGTGAGTTCAGATCATATAAAATCAATCTCACTTGATACGACGGCTATAACATTAGATGCGGCTATCAAAGAAACGTATACATTTGCAGTTGCTTCAGACCCTGCAAACAGAGTTACTGATGTTAACCATGTTAATTGGAACTCAAGCAACGAAACAGTTGCAACGGTTGTTAATGGAACGGTAACAGCGGTAGGCGAGGGGACGGCGATTATAACCGCGATATCCAAACAAAACAACCTTGTCAAAGCAAACTGCACCGTAACGGTCACAGACAACAGGCCGGTTATTGCTTCAAGCTCATACAGCCTTGTTTTGGACGCAGAAGCGACTATAACAATTCCGGATGGGAAGACGCTTTCCAATTTTATCATAAGTGGTACCGCTAGCTTTGATGTAACTGACAACAAATTAAAAGCTACGAAATCAGGCGAGGCTACCGTTACCGCTAATTTTGACGACGGAAGCGGTGGCGCAATACAATCGAGACCTATAACGATAACCGTTTTGCCGTTTAGCATAAGCGGAACACAGACAGTGTTTGATGCTAAAGATCAAACGGCTCAGCTTAAAGTTACTAATGAACCTGAAAATGGTGTTACGTGGAAAAGTAGTGATGATTTGATAGTAAGTGTAGATGCTAGCGGAGAAATTACAGTTGATAGTGTACAATCTAATGATAAAGAAGTAACGATAACTGCAAATCATACCGCTTCAAGCGAAACAGCTGATTTTAAAGTTTTGGTTAAAGGCACAAGGGTATATTTAACCGTATCACCCTCGACGTTAAATCTAGGTCAAACAGCAAGTTTAAGTTTATCAAACGGCAAAGCTATAACAGGGCTAGATAAAGATTTTGTAAATATTGGGGAATATTTAAACGGAGGTTTTAAGGCAACAAAGGCGGGAACTGCAGCTGTTGTGGCTACCTATGACTCTGACCAATCCCAACCGGTAAATGTAACTGTGGCAGCTCCGACTATCACAGGGGGAAACACTGTAGTTAAAGATGAAACCCTAAATCTGGGGCTTTCGTATCCTCTAGAGTCCGGATTTACAGTAGCGTGGACCAGTACTAATAGTACTGGTAGTGCTACAGTTGATACTGATAGTGGAGTTGTAACTGGAAATGATATAGGAACTGCGACGATTACAGCAACAATTAAATATGGTGGAGCAGATGTTGCAACAGATTCACTACCAATAAATATTGTAGACGTAGCTGTTACTACCAAGGCATCAAGCGATATGTCTGTCGCACCTCTAGCGCAAAAGATGGCAGCAGACCCCACAAACCTAACCGTTGAAGTTAAAGGCGAAACTTCGATTGATACCCCGACCGGCATTGGCTCTGCTACGTTTGTTTCCAAAAATCCATTAATAGCAAGCGTTAGCGAAAGCGGGCTTGTAACCGGTGTCTCTGTTGGAAAAACGATAGTAACTGCGACGTTTGACGGAGAGGACAAGCAAGTTATTGAATACACAATTACTGTAATCGAAAAGGCTGATATTACGCTCTTTGCTATGCCTATGATGATAGGTATGTCAACAGATCTTTCGGTTGTTCACGGCGCAATGATGATGCATGAACTATCGGACGACACAAAAGAGTTTACTGATTTAATGGCTGCGGGAAGCATTCCTGAATTTGATTTAAATAGTATACCCGAAGAAGAAAGCGAAAAAACAACCGAGGAACAAGAAGAAACAACACAAGAAACCGACACAACAACTGTTTCAAAAGGTTCAAGCAACAGCGGTTATAGAACAACTCCGCAACCGCTCCAAAGCTTCGGTAGTTCTTCGACACCGGCACCGGCTCCGACAGCCGCTCCGACCGCTACGCCATCACCAACTCCGGATGCAACGGATGTTGAAGGGGACGGAAAACAAGACGAAACAACAGAAGGAAAAGAAACACAAGCCGAAGGTGAAACACCAACAACAACACCGGGCTTTAAACTTGATAAAATTTCCGCAATGATTAATGTTGGAAAAACAACAACTATTAACGTTGTGTTGGATGGCGAAGGAACGTTGCCGGATCACGGCACTTGGACGACGTCTGACGCAAAAATAGTGACAGTTCCCGACGTATCTGATGGTGGAAAAACTGCAACAGTTGTTGCAAACGGCGTTGGTAAAGCAACCGTTACATATAGCCTTAACGGAACAGCTCTGGTTTGCAACATAGAAGTAGTTGGAGAAGACCAAGAGATTATTCAACCCGAAACAGGGGATAGTGGCAAACCGGAAACAGACGGCAACGATGATACCTCGTCTGACACAACCACACCGCCGACAGGCGAAGACGACGACAACTCGTCCGACACAACCACACCGCCGACAGGCGAAGACGACGACAGCTCGTCCGACACAACCACACCGCCGACAGGCGAAGACGACGACAGCTCGTCCGAC